>NZ_JAPKIA010000007.1:0-252756 GCF_036759865.1 Kluyvera genomosp. 2 | reverse complement strand
GCTAAATGCCAGCACTTCGTGCAGTCATTTAACATGTTCAACACATTATGCGCACTAATGTAGGGTCAGATGGAATCCGACGTTTTGTGGTCATGATTGTCCTGGTCGTTGATAGCGCTCTAAAAGCGCTTACTCCTGTGCAGGCTCCACCTACGCTGATCATTTCATAGCTCGCCGTTGCGTCGGCCGTCGCAACCCTATACATTCAAATACTTCACTGTATCTTCAGGAGGAAGTATGGTTCCAGAACTCACCAATCTTAACGTTATGTTCGTTGCCGGCTTTGGGCCTGTTACCCGTGATACTCAGGACAGCAAAGCATTTTATATCAACGCGTTGGGCCTGCCGCTAAAGTCCATGGATGGCAATGATGATTATCTGCTGACGGATGTAGATGCACTGCATGGTGTTAAGCATTTTGCGCTTTGGCCACTGTCCCAGGCGGCGAAATCTTGTTTTGGCACGGCGTTCTGGCCTGATGATATTCCCGTTCCTCAGGCATGGATTGAATTTGAAGTGGCGGATATTGATATTGCTACCAATGCACTTTGCGCTCAGGGATATCATCTGCTCGTCGCAAAACGTACCGAGCCCTGGGGTCAAACCGTGACGCGTCTGCTCAGTCCCGAAGGCTTATTAGCCGGTGTGACCATTACGCCGTGGCTGCGCGAAAATCGCTGATGTCGTGAACTGAACCTGAAGACATCAGGTTCGTTTTCTGTCTGCTTAGGCGTCAACCCGGAAATGCTTTCTCAGCGCCCTTTTTCCGGCGTCGGTAAAACGAACTTCCCGGTAACCCGGTACTCGTTCAATCCACCCATGTTGGGTAAACGCCTTTAGCAATGCCGCGCCGGCTTCACCACCAAGATGCGGCCGTCGTTCGCTCCAGTCCAGACAGGCACAGACCGGTTTACGCGATGAGCGCGCGCTGATGACGGCGCCTAACCCGGCGAGTCTGGCAGAGCCGATGACAGACAATGATGCGTTATCCGACGTAAACCAGCCCTCTTCAACCATAAAATCATACAGACTAACGGCAACTTCACCGGCCAGATGATCGTAACAGGTCCGTGCTTTACGCAAATGCACCGGCGTTGTGGGCTTCGCGCGTGGAACTGCCTTCATCGATACCCCCATCAGGGTTTCCAGCAGAGACGCGATTTCGCGTCCGGCCAGCCGATAATAGCGATGTCGCCCCTGAGCCAGGCAGAGAATAAGCTGACCGTTCAGCAGCTTATTCAGATGCGCGCTGGCCGTGGATGGCGCAATCCCGGCAACGGTACTCAGCTCAGTCGCCGTCCACGCTCGCCCATCCATTAACGCACAGAGCATGCTCACGCGTGAAGGATCCGCCATGGCTGCCGCAATGTTGGCTATGGTTTTTTCCAGCTGCGCACCGTCGTCAAATTCAGGGCAAGAGTTAAGCGATTTCACGGTAATCTAACGCTCCATTTATCGGTCAGCCTGGCGGCCAGAGGATCATCATCGGTCAGCAAAATCAGCCTGTTATCATGATCGCTGTACTGCACGAGGATCGTGATGCCCGCGTCGGCCAGCACGCGCGCTATCTCACCTAGCTCACCGGGCCGCTCCTGCTTCAGGCGACGAATTAATGGCCGGGTTACGCAGATAACCGTCATGCCGGCATCAACGAGCACTTGTCTGGCCCGTTCACCTTCGGCGACCAGAAAATGGGCATGTGCAATTTCTCCTGCGGTAAACACGCCACCGCCTTCCAGCCCTACGCCGTGCAGGCCGAGCGTCGTACCTAATCGCGCCAGCTCTCCCGGACGAGATTGAAGAATGACATGGATATCATACATGATGCGAGCCCCCGCGTTCATCAGACGAATATTCACGAATCACCTGTGCGACCCGGATACGGTAGTGGGAAAAGATCGTCCGTTTCCCCTCCTCCTGGGCCATCTGATGCAGAGCATTTCGCTTCCATTCGAGCACCGAAGCCTCACTTTCCCACCAGGAAAGTGACAAGATAGTCCCTTCACGACTGAGACTTTGAAATCGTTCAATGGCGATAAATCAGGGAATATGCGCCAGTGCGGCATTCAATTCCGCGGCGAGCACCAGGTAGCGGGCCTGATGGTCAGCAGCGGCCTGCGCTTCAAACAGTACGGCAATCATAGCAACCCCCTTGCGTTGTGAGGTGCTCACTGTAGCGTCGAGTTCGGCCCTTATGCTTCGATAGATAACGAAATATGCCTAAAGCCAGGAATGCACGAATTATCTTGAATATGCACGAAAGCGCCGTATATGATGCGTTTTCTAATCTGGAGAAATCATTGTGCAGCAAAAAACCGCAAAAATACGCATTATCAAGACCGATACGCTCTCTGACAATTGGTATGTACTCAAGAAATATACGTTTGCCCTACAGCGACAAAACGGTGAATGGCAACAGCAAAACCGTGAAGTTTACGATCGCGGTAACGGTGCGACGATCCTGCTCTATAACCGTGAGCGCCGCACCGTTATTCTTACTCGGCAGTTCCGTTTTCCGACCTTCGTCAATGGCTATCCGGGCTATCTGATCGAGAGCGCCGCTGGGCTACTGGATAATATGGATGCCGAAAGCCGTATCAAAGCCGAAGCCGAAGAAGAAACCGGGTTCCGTCTTACCAACGTGCAAAAGGTCTTTGAGGCCTTTATGAGCCCCGGCTCCGTCACGGAAAAACTGCATTTCTTTGTTGCTGAATATGCCGACCAGAATAAGGTCAGCGCCGGAGGCGGCATTGAAGCAGAAGGCGAAGATATTGAAGTGCTAGAGATGCGTTTTGACGATGCGCTGGCCGCTATCGATAACGGTGATATTATCGATGGCAAAACGATTATGCTGCTGTACCACCTTGCGGTAAAAGGTCTGCTTTAAGCGCGCGGCTGCTGGATTTGCGCCAGCAGCCCTTCCAGCCACTGCGCAAACACCCTGACTTTGTGTGATAAATGCCGATGCGGATAAAGCAGCGAAAGCCTGCGCGCCGGACATGGATTATCGGACAGCACTTCCACTAACTGACCGCTGTCTATGTACGGCTGTAAGAAGAAGTTCATTCCCTGAAGCAGGCCAAGCCCGGCAAGCCCTGCCGAAATATAGACCTCGGAATTATCGAGGATCAGCTTGCCCGGTAGATATATTTCCTCCACGCCCTTCTCCGTCTGGAAGCGCCACGGCACCACTTCTCGGCTGTTGTTGACAAACCAGTTAACGCCCTGATGGTGGCGCAACGACTCAAGCGACGTCGGCGTGCCGTACCGCGCAAGATAATCCGGGCTGGCGCAGGTGGTCATGTTGATGTTGCCAAGCGGCCGGGCCACGTAGTCGCCGTCGTCAAGCTCGCCCATGCGCAATACGCAGTCGAGGCCGTCGCGCAGCATATCGCGACGCATGTCGCTACTGCTGAGTACGATCTCCAGATCCGGATGCGCGTCATAGAACGCCCGCAGATGCGGCACCACCACCAGGCGGGCAAATGCGATTGGCATATCTACGCGCAGCTGGCCGTGCAGCGGGCGATCCGGGGAAAAGGACTCCAGCAGATCGTCTGCCTGAGACAGCAGCGGTTTACTGCGACGATAAAATTCTTCACCTTCCGGCGTCAGATAAATACGTCGCGTGGTGCGCTGTAGCAGCCGTACGCCGCTGCCCTGCTCGAGCTGCTGCACCGCTTTGGTCACCGCCGGGCGGTGTATTTGCAGGTTTTCCGCCGCCTGGGTGAAGCTGCCTGAATCGACAATTTCGATAAAAATCTTAATATTTTCAAAAAGATTCATCTGCATGATGCACGTTTCCCGGCAATCGAAGAATTATTGTTATTTATTTAATAACAGTGAAGAACTTTTTTCACTATTTTTCTAAACAATGAACCTCTCTACACTGCCCGCATCCCAGCAAATTCGCGCTGTAATGAGGAAATAGCATCATGAAAACGAATCGTATCACTCAGATCCTCGGCATCGAAAAACCCGTTGTCCAGGGCCCGCTTTCCTGGCTGACCGATGCCCGTTTCGTTGCCGCCGTTAGCAACGCCGGCGGCCTGGGCGTGTTAGGCCCAAACGCTGGCCTGACGGCAGAAACGGCGGTGTCGACGCCTGAAGAAACGGCAGAAAAAATGCGCGAAGAAATTCGTAAAACCAAGGCGTTAACGGAAAAACCGTTTGCCGTTAACCTGATTCCATCAGCAGAAAACGACATCTGGACCCCCGGTATTCTGCGAGTGATGAAGGAAGAGGCGGTAAAAGCCGTGGTTTATACCGGCTACGGTGAAGGCGCCATTATTCCTGCGTTGTTTGAGGAATTAAAAGCCGCAGGTATTGCCATTATCTACCGTGATATTAACCCAACGCCGGCGAATAGCCGTGAGGCAGAACGTGCGGGGGCGGATATCATTGTGGCCACAGGCTTTGATGAAGGCGGTACTCTGCCGGGCACTGCGCTGGGCACATTCTCCGTCGTTCCGATGATTGTCGACGCCGTGAAGCACGTGCCGGTCCTCGCCGCGGGAGGGATTGTGGATAAACGCACGGCCAAAGCCGCCCATGCGCTTGGCGCGGAAGGCGTGTTCGCCGGGTCGGTGTTTATCAGCACGCTAGAAAACCGCGTACCGCTGTCGGTGAAAGAAAAAATCGTCGCCGCCAACGGTCTGGACCTTAGCCTGTTCCGCACCCTGCCCGACTACTACCGTTCGCTGCCGGGGAAACTGACCGAGAAACTGGTGGCCATGGATAAAGCCGGTGCCACGAAGGAAGACATCGGCAGCGCAATGGGCGGTTTGCGCGGACTGCGTCTCGGGATGCTGGAAGGCAACACTGACGAAGGCTATATCTCATTAGGTACGGGGATTGGCGGCATTAAGCGGATTGTCAGCGTTGCCGACGTTGTTGAACAACTCTCGGTTTAGCCCTTCCAGAGAGGGGTGACTAAAAGGGCAGCCTTCGGCTGCCCTTTTCATCAGGCAAAGCGGAGATAAACCTGCTCGCCGTCGATCTGTACCGGGTAAATAGCCACACCTTCAGTTAACGGGCTGCACATTGCCTTACCGGTTTTAATGCAGAATCGGCCCTGATGCAGCGGGCACTCAATTTCACCGTCTTCAAGAAAACCGTCGCTCAAGCGCGCATTGCCGTGAGAACACTGATTATCGCTGGCAAAAACGCCCTCATCGGTACGGTAAAGCGCGATATCGCGACCGTTAATCGCGATGCCAATTACATCGTCTTCCGGCAGATCGGCCAGCTCGGCGGCAAAAATCCAGTTATCAGACATATCATCACCTCAAATAGGATAGATCAGCGAGTTAGGTACCAGTTCGCTATCGAAAATGCACAGGCGGCTGGCAAAGCGCAGCCCTTCCGCCGTTCGAACCACCGTATCGAGGTAGTAGCCCACGTTGAAGACCTCGCTGTGGCCATCCGGCTTGGTACGGAAGACGGCATAGTGGGTCCGCGCTACGATCCCTTGTTCATCGACCGAGATCACATGCGGTAACCCCACCACGTGGCGCTGGTAGTAAGGGTCATGAAAAAGCGTTTCGGCAACGCCGTAAATACGGTCTTTCAGCATACCTTTGCTTTCAAGATTGATGGTGCAAAGCGGCAGCTGGCGGTCGTAGTTCTCCCGCGGGATCACCTTATAGCAGCAGTCTTCGGTAAATAGCGTCGTCCACTTTGCCCACTCAGCGCGATCAACGGCGTCGCTGTACTCGGTTTGCAGCGCCACAAGCTGTTGCCAGATTTCATTGTTAATCATCATGTTAAATCTCCAGTACGCCGCGCCAGTAATGGTACATCCCGCGAATCAGGCTCTCCGAGACCATATGATCGCTATTTTCATAGCCGGTGCCGTTCATCTCGGCAAGGGTGCGTCGATGGTCATTGTGATGGAACCCCTGCTGAGAAAACTCCACGACTTCGCCGTCGTCAGCCGACACGAAACCGGCCGGGCCGAACAGATTGGCCTGTTTCAGACGACGTTGGGTCATCTCCTCGTCATCGTCAGCAAAACCAAAGTGAGTCCAGACAAAATCGAAGGCGTTTGGCCCGCGCGGCTGAATATGGCGTACCGACATCGAATTGACGTTTTGCTGAATAACCAGGCTCGGAAATAGCGTCATCATGACCACCGTCGGGCCGTTCCACCAGGGTTCCTCCACCACATCAAGGAAGCTGGCATCGTTCAGCTGCATTTGCTCTTTAAAGCTGCTAACTCCTTGTGTCACCGCGCTTTTACCGCCATTTCCTTTCCGGCTAATCATCGCCGCATGGCGGTATTTATCGTCCATAATCAGCTGTGAACGATTATCGGCACGCCACAGGCCAAACGTCACAAACCAGGTGTGCAGCAGGCCCGCGTGGTACGGATCTTTAATGTTTTCCTGCATCAGCTTCCAGTTACCTGGAATGCGTTGGCGGTTATAGCCCAGCAGCTTGAGCTGACGACCGCTAAACACGCGCTCAAAATATGCCAGGATATCCGGGCCCAGATACTGCTCAAGCGGCTCGACGTCGGGCGAGAAAGAGGCAAACACGACGCCATTGTGGCAAGCGACGTTCAGCTTTTTCAGCCCGTGTTCCGCAGGGTTAAAGTCCTTGGGCATTCCACCGTTGACTTTGCCGTCCTGCTTCACGCCGCGACGGAAAGGCACGCCCTGAAGGTTACCGTTGAGGTCGTAATTCCACTGATGATACGGGCAGACAAAATCGCTGCGGTTGCCCGATTTTTCACGGCAGAAGCGCATTCCACGGTGCGCGCAGACGTTTTCAACCACATTAATTTCCCCCTGTTGATTACGTACCGCGATCACCGAACGTTCGCCGATGACGCTGCGCACAAAATCACCAGGCTCTGGGATCTCGGCTTCCAGCGCCACATAGCACCAGTGTTTTCCGTAGAAAATCTTGTCGAGCTCGCGCTGGTAAATATCGTCGCGGGTATAGGCCCAGTAAGGAATACGGCTGGTCCCATCGTCTGGCCAGAGTAAATTGCTATTGGGTTCAGAGGTGAAGTTCATAGTGACTCCTTTTAGTTATCTATCCGGGTAACGACATTACGGTTGGTAATAAAACGCATCGGCGTGAATATCTTCGGCGCGGGCACCTAGCGCACGAGCCTGCAGGGTCATGGCTTCAACCATCGCCGGTGGCCCTGCCGGGTAAACCTTCCAGCCCTTCAGCGTCGGCAGATCCTGCGCAACCGCGGCGGGCAGACGCCCGGTGCGTATGGTTTCGGTTGGTGTCTCCTGGCTTAGCACTATCTGATAGCGGAAATGAGGGTATGCATTGGCCAGCGCCTCCAGCTGTTCGGTACCGTACAAATCGGCAGCCCAGCGGCAACCGTAATAGAGGTGAATGGGATTCTTCATCCCGGCGGCCAACGCCGAGCGAATAATCGACAACTGTGGCGCCAGACCGGTACCACCGGCAACGCAAAGGATTGGCCCGGGATGTTTTTGTCGCAGCCAGCTGGCGCCCAAAGGGCCGTTCAGCTTAATCATGGTACCCGGCATTAGCGTTTGACTCAGCCCTGGCGTCACCCGGCCATCTGCAACAATGCGAATATGAAACTCCAGCTCATCGTCCTGCGGGCTGCCGGCCATGGAGTAGCTGCGCTGGCCGCCCCCGGGAAAGGTCAGCCTGACGAACTGCCCGGCAGACCAGCTAAAGGCTTTGGCCGGTTTCAGACGCAGCCGCCATACGTCATGGCACAGGGGCGAAAATTCGCTCACCGTTGTTTTTAACGTCCGTGCCGGGTGCACCACAATTTCATCGGTCGGCGGCAGCGCAATAGCACAATCTGAATGTAACGTCGTACAGCAGGCCAATACTTCGCCGGCAGCCATTTCCGGAGCGTCCTCCGGCAGCGTTTGCTCAACGTTGCCGCGCAGTACGGTACAACGGCAGGTCTGGCAGCGCCCGGCCATACAGCTGTAGGAAATAGCAATTTGATGTTCACGTAACACATCCAGCAGGTTACTGCCCGGCGTCACGGTGACCTGCCGGTTGACCGTAGTGAAGTCCACATGCATCACAGTTCCTTCCCTTAAATGTTGTTATTTTGTTAATGAAGCGTATAAAAAAACATCTCAGTGAGATATGCCGTGTGGTTTATCGCGGTTATTAATCGGATTGATAACGATATCTATGTCACGTTTACACGAAGTGGATCTCAACCTGCTGGTGCTCTTTCGCCATATGTACACTGAACGTCATACCGGGCGCGTGGCGGAGATTATGGGGCTGACTCAGCCATCCGTTAGCCATGCGCTAAAACGTTTACGCGTCATGCTGGACGATGAATTATTTGAAAAAGCGTCGCGCGGTATGCGCCCTACGCCCTATGCCGAGGCCATTGCCGGTGATGTGGATGATGTTCTGAGCGCGCTGGAAAAGACGCTGAGCTATCGCAATACCTTCACGCCGTGGGAGAGCCAGCGCGAGTTTCGCGTGGCGATGACCGACCTGGGTGAAATTTACCTGCTGCCCAGGTTAATGAATCTGCTGAGTAAAGAGGCGCCGGGAGTCCGTATCACCACCGTGCGCGACACCGCGGTGCCGCTGAAAATAGAGATGGAAAACGGTGGCGTAGATCTGGCGATCGGCCTATTGCCGCAGCTGGAAGCGGGGTTTTATCAGCGCCGGTTGTTCGACCAACGCTATGTCTGCCTGATGCGTAAAGATCATCCTCTAAGCGCCGTCCCGTTCGATGAGGCGGCGTTTCGAGCAGCCCAGCACATTAAAGTGATGGCCCAGGATTCAGGGCATAAGCGGATCTTCGAACTTTTCGCCAAAGCGGGAATCAGCGATCAAAGCCTGCTGTGCGTACCGCATTTTATGGCGATCCCCTACATCCTGAGCGAAACCGACTTTATTGTTACGGTGACCGAGAAGCTGGCGCTGCAAACGGCGCAGCGCTTCGGGTTGGCCATTCGCCCGCTGCCTTACGCGCTCCCCGGCATCCAGATTAACCTGTTCTGGCACAGCCACGTACACCAGGACGCCGCTAACATTTGGCTGCGCCGCTGCTTTATGCGCCTGTTTACAGAATAGTCGCGACTAGGTGACAACGTCACTTATTGAGGCATTCAGGAACCAACATAATCATTTTTAGCGCCCGATTACTGGACAACTGCCAGCTCAGTTGGCGATAAGTCACATCGCCCTGTCCGGTGTGGTGAAATATCCGTTCTCCCCCTTCTCGCACAATAACCTGCTGTTGCGCCCAGAATTCGCGAAAATCGCGGCTGTTGTCGGTCATCTGTTGTACAAACGCGTTCAGGGCGCTGTCGTTAGGATAATGAATAGCGTCGGCGCGCAGCTCGGCGACGATTCGCCGTGCGCGTGCCTCCCAGTTATCCACCAGGGTACGCGCCAGCGGGTTATGAAACATAAACATCATCATATTAGGCGCGGGATCGGTATCCAGCCAGCCGCTAAACAGCGCCTGCGCCCCGCTATTCCAGGACAATACCTGCCAGGTGAGATCTAATAAGTAACACGGCGCAGCAACCTGATGAACGGTTGATAAGATGGTTTGCTCTACCGCCGGTACCTGTTCACTTAGCGGATCGCTTTTGTGCGCGAGCAGGAAAAGATATTCACGCTCTGCGGAATTGAGCTGAAGGGCGTTCGCAATGCCTGAAAGCGTCTGTGCCGAAACGGTCACGTCGCGCCCTTGCTCTAGCCAGGTATACCAGGTGGTGCTGATGCCGCTCATTTGCGCCACCTCTTCACGACGTAACCCTTGGGTCCTTCGACGAGAAAGGATGGGAATACCTAATCGTTCCGGGGACGTATTCTCGCGCTTAACGCGCAAGAAAGCGCCCAATGCTTGTGGCCCTGTCAGCCCGCTTTTGTCCATGGTAGTGACTCGATATACCAGTATAAGTAGCAATATTGTACCCGTATTAATCCGGGCGTATAGTCCATTTTAACAACAACATAACAATGAGGAAGTCGGGTATGAGCAATCATCATGAAGCATTAGTTAAAGCACAGTTTGGCGGTCAGGCTGCTGCCTATTTGCAAAGCAACGTCCATGCGCAGGGCGCGGATTTACGCCGCCTGGCAGAATGGTTAGCCAATGCCGGCGACGCCAATCTGCTGGATGTAGGCTGCGGCGCCGGGCACGCGAGCTTCACCGCCGCCCCTTTGGTTGCGCAGGTGACCGCCTACGATCTGTCTGATGGCATGCTGGCAGTCGTCGCCCAGGAAGCGGAAACGCGCGGCTTGCACAATATCGTCTGTGCCCAAGGGCCTGCTGAAGCCCTGCCGTTTGCCGATCGGCATTTTGATATCGTCATCAGCCGCTATTCCGCCCACCACTGGCACGATATGCAGGCGGCATTGATGGAAATTCGCCGCGTTCTGAAGCCTGGCGGCCGTTTTATCATGATGGATATCGCATCACCGGGAAAAGCGATTCTCGACATCTGGCTGCAGACGATTGAAATGCTGCGCGATCCTTCGCACATTCGTAACTATTCGCAGGGAGAATGGCTGGCCATGGTCAATAGTCGGGGCCTGATGGTCGAAAAACTGGTGGGCGATACGCTGCGCCTGGAGTTTTCGTCCTGGGTGGCGCGAATGAAAACGCCCGACAATATTGTGGAAGCAATCCGCTATCTGCAAAGCCGGGTTTCTCAGGAGGTGCACGCGCATTTTGCCATTGAGGATGACGGCAGCTTCACTACCGATACCATTATGTTTGAGGCGCGATAAGAGAGTTTGCTAGCGTTCTCATTGATGATGGAATATTGTGACAGTGTCACATAAAAACAACGGGCCCTGCAGGCCCGTGAATAACCTAGCCTTCCGGCATTGCTGATGAATGGTGGCTGGAGATTTTCCAGTCGCTACCATCCCATGCGTAGGTAAACGTGTAACGGGCTGACACCTGCGTTTTGTCGGCAAAAGTAAAGGTATATGTTCCCGTATCAATGGCTTTATTGCAGCCCAGGCGAATAGTACGGGTATCAATCTTGCCGACGGGTTTCTTTGCCAGGAAATGCTCAAAGTAATCCACGCGCTCGGCATCCGTCAGGCGAACCTGATTCGATACGGTAG
This sequence comes from Kluyvera genomosp. 2, assembly GCF_036759865.1. Lineage (NCBI taxonomy): Bacteria > Pseudomonadati > Pseudomonadota > Gammaproteobacteria > Enterobacterales > Enterobacteriaceae > Kluyvera > Kluyvera genomosp. 2. The sequence continues at coordinate 241,683 of NZ_JAPKIA010000007.1, read as the reverse complement.
GTAATAAAACGGCATCGCTAAGATAGCCTTCGGCCACCTTTTTAGCATCCCCGGTTTTCAGGGAGTCATTCCAGCGGTCAAATAATCCTTCAATCTGTGTTTTGTCGACTTTCACACAATCAGATGCGGGCGCGGTTGAAGCCAATGCGGACCCAGATATAAGAAGCAGTGAACCAAGGGCATAAGTTATCTTCTTCATACTATTCCTTTGTTTTAATGTGGAAATTATGAATTGAAAATACATTTGATTTCACCGTGAAACAATCATAAAACAATATAGTTACAGTGGTTTACATATATTGAATTTTGGATTCTTTGAGCGCCTATACGTAGTCTGATTGCTGAAGTTATCACCATCCCCCCGCTTTTTTGTGCCCTTTCCCTCAATTTGTCACCATCATGTTAAAGCTTGCTCTATAATCTGGCCCGCCGCTGGTGTGGAGTGAAAATTACGGAGTGAAGTCAGATGTTACCAGGTAAGAAAAATCGTTCCCTGTATATCCCCTATGCAGGACCGGTTCTGTTGGAATTTCCGCTGCTCAATAAAGGCAGCGCGTTCAGTATGGAAGAACGCAGCAATTTTAACCTGTTAGGGCTACTGCCTGAAGTGGTTGAAAGCATTGAGGAGCAGGCCGAGCGTGCCTGGATCCAATATCAGGGTTTCAAAACTGAAATCGACAAGCATATCTACCTGCGCAACATTCAGGACACCAACGAAACGCTCTTTTATCGTCTGGTCGAAAATCATCTCGACGAGATGATGCCCGTCATCTACACCCCTACCGTAGGCGCGGCCTGTGAACGTTTCTCTGAGATCTATCGTCGCTCCCGCGGCGTGTTCATCTCCTACCAGAACCGTCACAACATGGACGATATTCTGCAAAACGTCCCCAACCACAACATTAAAGTGATCGTGGTGACCGACGGTGAACGCATCCTTGGCCTGGGTGACCAGGGGATTGGCGGCATGGGGATTCCAATCGGCAAGCTGTCCCTGTACACCGCCTGCGGCGGTATCAGCCCGGCATACACCCTGCCTGTCGTGCTGGATGTGGGGACCAACAACCAGCAGTTGCTGAATGACCCGCTGTATATGGGCTGCCGTAACCCGCGCATCAGCGACGATGAATACTATCAGTTCGTTGACGACTTTATTCAGGCCGTTAAACAACGCTGGCCAAACGTGCTGCTGCAGTTTGAAGATTTTGCGCAAAAAAATGCGATGCCGCTACTCAACCGCTATCGCGATGAGATCTGCTGCTTTAATGATGATATTCAGGGCACTGCGGCAGTCACCGTAGGTACGCTGATTGCTGCAAGCCGCGCCGCCGGTAGCCAGCTTAACGAACAAAAAATTGTCTTCCTCGGTGCCGGTTCCGCCGGTTGCGGCATTGCAGAGCAGATTATTTCGCAGATGCAGCGCGAAGGGTTGAGCGAAGAACAGGCGCGTAGCCGCGTCTTTATGGTTGACCGTTTTGGTCTGTTGACGGACCAGATGCCAAACCTGCTGGCGTTCCAGAATAAGCTGGTACAAAAACAGGAAAAAATTCAGGACTGGCAGCACGACAATGGGCAGATCTCGCTGCTTGACGTCGTGCGCAACGTGAAGCCGAATATTCTGATCGGCGTGTCTGGTCAGACCGGGCTGTTTACGGAAGAAATTATCCGTGAAATGCACAAACACTGCCCGCGCCCGATCGTGATGCCGCTGTCTAACCCAACCTCACGCGTTGAAGCCACGCCGCAGGATATTATTAGCTGGACCGATGGTCAGGCGCTGGTTGCCACCGGTAGCCCGTTTGCGCCGGTGACCTGGAAAGATACCGTATACCCTATTGCGCAGTGCAATAACTCCTATATCTTCCCGGGCATAGGTTTAGGCGTGATCGCCTCTGGCGCCTCACGCATTACCGACGAGATGCTGATGTCGGCAAGCGAAACGCTGGCCAAGCACTCGCCGCTTGCCACCCAGGGCGAAGGACTGGTGCTGCCCGAGCTGAAGGACATTCATAAGGTGTCTCGCGCAATTGCATTTGCGGTCGGTAAAATGGCTCAGCAACAGGGCGTGGCGACCAACACGTCCGCCGATGCGCTGCAGGAAGCGATCGATGAGAACTTCTGGCTGCCGGAGTATCGCAGCTATCGTCGCACCTCAATTTAATCTCCTCTCTCATCCCGGCTGAGCATAGTGACGCCGGGATTTCCCCTTTTTGCTGTTTGACGTGTTCAATATGCACGATGCTGATGTGTCATTCATTGAGAAGCAATAATATGTATGTTGTAACTAATGTTTTTTTAAGTAGCATAAAACGCATGCTGCGGCTAGACTGCTTTTACCGTTCAATCTAACAACATCAAAAGGAGGTTAATTATGCTGTACTGTGAAATTTTCAATGTTTCACATACATTTGGTGATCGTACCTGCTCAAGCGTTATCGGTATCGTGCTGCGATAACTTCTGCTTGAGCGAAGACATCAACTCTTAATCCCTTCCCTCGGGCTTACCAGGTTATCGTCAGCGATGTTTGACGAGGCATTTTCATGCCTGTAACACTTGAGTAAGCAAATGAGCACTTTACTAACTGCACAATCTCTTCACGTTGAGACGGCATTCGGCCCGCTTTTCGACGCACTCACCTTCACCCTGAAGAAAGGCGACCGCATCGGTCTGATTGGCTATAACGGCTGCGGGAAAAGTACCTTATTACAGGTGCTTGACGGCTCAGTATCGCCCACTTCCGGTAGCGTATCACTCGCAGCCAGCTGCCTGATGGCGCGCGTGGAACAGCATCTTCCCGACGCGCTGCTCTCGCAGTCGTTGATTCAGGCCGTGCTGGCGCAATTACCTGTCGCCATGCGCGAAAGCGAGCGCTGGCAGGCGGAGCGTTTGCTGGTTGAGATGGGATTCACCGTCACCGAAATTGACCATCCTGCGGCAACCCTAAGCGGCGGACAGCACACGCGTCTTTTGCTGGCGCGCGCACTGATTCGCCAGCCGGATTTACTGCTGCTGGATGAACCGGGTAACCATCTCGATCTCCCCACGCTGCTGTGGCTGGAAACGTTCCTGAACGGCTGGAGCGGGAGTTTTATCCTGGTTTCCCACGATAACCCGCTGCTGGATGCGGTAACCAACACCAGTTGGATACTGCGCGATAACACCCTGCACGCCTTCTCTCTGCCCTGTTCCGCCGCCCGCCAGGCGCTGGCAGAACAGGATGAAAGCGATGCGCTGCGCCACAAGGCCGAGCAAAAGGAGATCGACCGGGTTGCCGCCAGTGCCAAACGGCTGGCGATTTGGGGTCGGGTATACGACAACGAAGATCTCTCGCGCAAAGCCAAACAGATGGAGAAACAGGTCACGCGGCTTAAATCGTCACAAACCGAGCTGACTACCGGTACGCCCTGGCGGCTCGCGCTGCATGGCGATGCCGTACGTGCGGATCGGCTGCTGGAAATGGATAGCCTCCCCGTTGCGCCAGCCGCAGGGCTGCCGCCGCTGTTTACCACGTCGACAACCCGACTGCAAAGCGGCGATCGGGTCGCCATCATGGGGCGTAACGGCGGCGGTAAATCCTCGTTGTTGCGCCTGCTGTGGCGGCAAATGCAGCAGCAAACGCCCGACGCCGGGCTAAAGCTGCATCCCCGACTGCATCCCGGTTATTACGATCAAACGCTTCAGCAGTTGGCCGATGATGCCACGCTGCTCGACGCGCTGGAATCGTTCGAACCGTCAGCGGAAATCCGCAAGCGCGCGTTAATTTCAGCGGGTTTTGGCTGGGCGCGGCACGGGCAAAAAGTCAGTACGCTCAGCGGCGGTGAGCGTTCTCGCCTGCTGTTTATTGGCCTGTCGCTTGCCCGCTACAGCCTGCTGTTGCTCGATGAACCGACCAACCATCTGGATATCGAAGGGAAAGACGCGCTGGCGCAAACCATTCGCGACTATCCCGGCGGCCTGCTGCTGGTCAGCCACGACCGCCAGCTGATTAGCCAAAGCTGCAACCGCTTCTGGCTGATTGACGAACGCGGGCTGAGCGAATGGCCGGATGCCGACGCGGTGTACGCGCAGATAAGAGACACAGCGAGCCACCGTTCTCCTCTGCCAACGCGTCCTCCCGCTACCCATGAAGCCCTGAGTGACGATGCGCTGCTGGAACGCTTAATCACCCTTGAGCAACTGTTGGCCGACGATGTTGCCCGTAAACCCAAACATCAGAAGCCGCAGCATCAGGAACAGTGGCGTGAGGAGATCGCAAAAATACACGCGCAATTAGCGTAACCCCATGCCCGACGCCAGCTTGTTTCGGCGTCGGGCATCATTCATCCCGTGCAGGGCACGCCATTTATAAGCCAGACAAAAGTGTTTACCACTGTCTACCGGGTAACCACTCGCTGAATAAAGCAGCAATATCCGACTGTATCAATATGAAAACCCACCAGATTTTTCCCTGTTCGCGCCTTGCGTTTTGCCCATGGATGGCTAATCATTAATGAGTATTATTGTCGATTACAAATTAACCAGGAGTAGGATATGAAGGCTGCTGTCGTCACTCATGACCATCAGGTAAACGTCACCGATAAGAAACTGCGTCCGCTGCAGCACGGTGAAGCGCTGTTATCCATGGAATGCTGTGGGGTCTGTCATACCGATCTGCACGTAAAAAACGGCGATTTCGGCGATAAGACCGGGGTGATCCTCGGCCACGAAGGAATTGGTATTGTGAAAGAAATCGGCCCGGGCGTGACCTCGCTGAAAGTGGGCGATCGTGCCAGCGTTGCCTGGTTCTTTGAAGGCTGCGGCCATTGTGAATACTGTAATTCCGGTAATGAGACGCTGTGTCGCTCGGTGAAAAACGCTGGCTACACCGTCGATGGCGGTATGGCTGAAGAGTGCATCGTCACCGCAGACTATTCGGTAAAAGTACCGGACGGCCTGGGCTCTGCCGAGGCCAGCAGCATCACCTGCGCGGGTGTCACCACCTATAAAGCGGTCAAAGTTTCGCACATCAAACCGGGCCAGTGGATTGCTATCTACGGCCTGGGCGGCCTGGGTAACCTGGCGCTGCAGTACGCGAAAAACGTCTTTAATGCCAAAGTGATCGCACTGGACGTTAACGACGAACAGCTGAAGCTGGCGGCAGAAATGGGCGCTGACCTGACCATCAACTCACGCAGCGAAGACGCCGCGAAAATTGTGCAGGAAAAAACCGGCGGTGCGCACGCAGCCGTGGTTACCGCAGTCGCCAAAGCGGCGTTTAACTCCGCGGTTGATGCCGTTCGCGCCGGTGGCCGCGTAGTCGCCGTTGGCCTGCCGCCGGAAGCCATGAGCCTGGATATTCCGCGCCTGGTGCTGGACGGTATTGAAGTGGTAGGTTCCCTGGTCGGCACACGTCAGGATCTGACCGAAGCCTTCCAGTTTGCCGCCGAAGGTAAAGTGGTACCGAAAGTGGCGCTGCGTCCGTTAAACGACATCAACGCTATTTTCAAAGAAATGGAGCAAGGCCAGATTCGCGGCCGTATGGTCATCGATTTACGCCATTAATGCTTAGTGCCTCTCCCCGCCGGGGAGAGGCTTATTGCTTAGCCACCAGCCGCTAACGCCTGACGCTGTTGATAGCGGGCGTAAATCAGTAAAGAAGACATGGCCAGGAACGATAGCGCCAGCTAAACTGATGCCCCAACCAGGTCCCCGCGGGCACCCCCACCAGGTTCGCCACCGTCATCCCGGCAATCATGCCCGCCACCGCGGCCGTTACCCGCCCCCGGGGGGCAATTTTCGACAGAATAATCGCCCCGACGCCAAAGAACGCGCCGTGCGGAAATCCCGACACCAGCCGCCCGAACGCCAGCATAACGTAGCTAGAGGAGACGGTAAAAATGATGTTACCGAGAATACACAGCGCCGCCAGCAGCAGCATGATGGATTTCAGGGAAAACCGCGTTGAGAACAGCGCAATAATCGGCGCACCGATCACCACGCCAAAGGCATACCACGAGATCATATTCCCCGCTGCCGGGATCGAGATCCCGACATCGTGCGCCAGCTCGGGCAGCACGCCCATAATGCCAAATTCAGCCATCCCCAGGCCAAAAGTGCCAAGCGCCAGCGCGAAAATTGTCTTTTTCATCCCTCTAATCACTTGTTTATGTTGAGTTTGCTGGATGGCATTATCAGGCATAGGACAGACGCAAACCAGATAAAAAGGCATAACGATGGATTTATCCATAAATACAGCGTGAATGGTGCGACGATCGCTAAAATGTCGATAAATGTAACGCCATACGCTTTTCTGGAAGCGTTCTTTTAAAGGCATGGCCTTTTAACCCGCTCAGGGGATAAATAAGCTGAATACACGGCACTTCATTTGCAACTTGCCTCTCGCACGAATGTCATCGCAGCGTTTGACGCATTAATCATCAATACCGAATACCGCCTATAAAAAAAGCGGCTTAATATTTCCTATTGAGGAAACACTAAACCGCTCTTCACCTGACGAAAAGAAGCTACTTCATCCCTTCCATACTCTCTTTCTTCGCCTCTTCCCGCTCGACGTCACGATACCAGCGCGGATGGTGCTTCTGCGCCCAGCGACGGCTGACTTTACCTTCAATCATGCCTTTAATCGATCCTTTGACCCAGAATGCCATATACATATGGATAAGGATCGCGTGGATCAGAATAATGGCCGAGGTCGCATGAATCAACAGCGCATAACGGATAACCTGAATCGGGAAATAAGGGGCAAAGTACGGTCGCCAGATAATCACCCCGGTCACCAGCAGCACGAAAATCATACTCATGATGGTCCAGAACATCATCTTTTGCCCGGCGTTATATTTACCGACGCGCGCGACTTTATGCTCGTTGCCCTTCAGTACTTCTACAATCCCCCGCACCCACGGAATATCCTGCTTATCCGGAATGTTATGGTGTACGAAACGCGCGAACATAAACATCAGCACCACGAAAATCAGCACGCCAAAAAACGGGTGCAGAATACGCCCCATTTGCGGCGTCCCGAATGTTTCGGTCAGCCACTGCAGCGTCGGGAAGAAGAACGAAATTCCCGAAACGGCCACCAGGAAGAAACAGATAACCACCGTCCAGTGACAGGCGCGATCGATAAACTTCGTGCGCACAATCATTTTCGACTTACTCATGGCCATCCTCCTCTTCGTCATCGTCAACTTCTTTGTTCGGGCCAATACCGATGTAGTGATAAATCAGCCCGGCAAACGTCGCGATAAAGCCGGCGGCCGACAGCGGCTTCAGCGCGCCCTTCCAGAGGTTGATGCTGGTATCAATCGCCGGATCCTTCGGCAGCTTATGATACAGCTCAGGCTGATCCGCGTGATGCAGCACATACATCACGTGCGTCCCCCCCACACCCTCCGGATTGTAAATACCGGCATGAGGATAGCCGCGTTTTTTAAGCTTATCGACCCGCTCCTGTGCCACGTCCAGCATCTCTTTCTTGGTGCCGAAATGAATCGCACCCGTCGGGCAGGTTTTGACACAGGCCGGTTCTTGCCCCACGCTGACGCGGTCTACGCAGAGGGTGCATTTATACACGCGGTTATCCTCTTTATTGAGGCGCGGAATATTAAATGGACACCCGGCGATGCAGTAGCCGCAGCCGATACAATTATCCTGCTGGAAGTCGACGATACCGTTAGCGTACTGAATAATGGCACCGGCAGACGGACACGCCTTCAGGCAGCCCGGGTCCTCACAGTGCATACAGCCGTCTTTACGAATCAGCCACTCGAGCTTGCCGTTCTGTTCGGTTTCGCTAAAACGCATTACCGTCCAGGACTTGGCGCTCAGGTCCGCCGGGTTGTCGTAAACGCCGACACAGTGCCCCACTTCGTCACGAATATCGTTCCATTCTGAGCAGGCCACCTGGCAGGCTTTACAGCCCACGCAGGAGGAGACATCAATCAGCTTGGCCACTTCTTCCTTATAATCCCGCGCACGTGGCGCGGGGGTAATCGGATTGGTTGCCGAGCGTTTGATAATGTCTTGTGTTTCCATTGCCATCTAAACGCTCCTTACGCTTTCTCGATGTTAACCAGGAACGCCTTGTATTCCGGCGTCTGCGAGTTGGAATCGCCTACGTTTGGCGTCAGGGTGTTGGCGATATAGCCTTTCCGCGCCACGCCTTCATAGCCCCAGTGCAGCGGAATACCGACGGTTTCCACCTGCTGACCGTTAACGTTGAGCGTTTGCAGACGACGCGTCACCACCGCCACGGCGCGAATAAAACCACGCTGGCTGCTGACGGTCACGCGATCGCCATTGGCAATTCCCTTGGCTTTCGCCAGCCCTTCACTGATTTCCACAAACTGTTCCGGCTGCGCGATGGCATTGAGGCGCGCATGCTTGGTCCAGGTATGGAAATGTTCGGTCAGACGATAGGTCGTGCCGACGTACGGGAACTTGTCTTTCTTCCCGAGGCGAACCGCATCCTCTTCGTACAGACGCACGACCGGACTGGAAATCACGTTCGGGTGCAGCGGGTTGGTCCCCAGCGGCGTTTCCATCGGCTCGTAGTGTTCCGGGAACGGTCCTTCCGCCAGCTTATCGATGGCGAACAGGCGACCCAGCCCTTCCGGTTGCATGATGAACGGATTGGTCTTGCTTCCCGGCGGCGCGGTATTAAAGTCCGGGATATCGTTACCCGTCCATTTCGTCCCGTTCCACTGAATCAGCATCCGTTTTGGATCCCACGGCTTACCGTTAACGTCCGCCGAGGCGCGGTTATACAGCACGCGACGGTTCAGCGGCCAGGCCCATGCCCAACCCAGCGTATTGCCCAGCCCTGACGGGTCAGCGTTATCGCGGTTGGCCATCTGGTTACCCTGTTCGGTCCAGCTCCCGCTATAGATCCAACAAGACGATGCCGTGGTACCATCATCGCGCAGCAGCGCAAAGCTATTGAGCAGTTGGCCTTTCTTCGCCACCAGTACTCCGTTGGCGTCATACAGGTCAGCCAGCGCATAGCCGTTGTTCTCTTTAGCGACTTCTTCAGACTCCGGACGATCCGGCTGTTTATAGTTCCAGCCCATCTTCAGCAGCGGCTCAACGCCTTTACCGCCTTCGTTGCGATACATCTCGCGCAGACGATGGTAAATACCGGCCAGAATTTCGCCGTCATTACGTGCTTCACCCGGCGCTTCCTGACCTTTCCAGTGCCACTGCAGCCAGCGTCCAGAGTTGGCGATAGAGCCGTCCTCTTCCGCAAAGCAGGTGGACGGCAGGCGGAACACTTCAGTCTGAATCGTCGACGGATCGACATCGTTAGACTCACCGTGGTTTTGCCAGAACGTCGACGTCTCAGTCACCAGCGGATCGATAACCACCATGTACTTCAGCTTGCTTAAGCTGCGCACGACTTTGTTTTTATCCGGGAACGAGGCCACCGGGTTAAAGCCCTGGCAGATGTAGCCGGTGACTTTGCCGTTATCCATCATGTTGAAGTACTTGATAACGTCATAGGCCTGGTCCCATTTCGGCAGCCAGTTAAAGCCCCAGTCGTTCTCTTTCGTCGCCGCATCGCCGTAAAACGCTTTCATCAGGCTGACGTAAAACTTCGGATAATTGCCCCAGTAGTTGACCTGGTCCGGCAGCGTCGCCTTCGGCGTATTCGCCTCCAGATAGGTTTGCAACGAGGTGTGTTTATCCGACGGCAGCGTCAGATAGCCTGGCAGGCTGGTCGACAGCAGGCCTAAGTCGGTTAACCCCTGAATATTTGAGTGACCGCGTAGCGCATTGACGCCGCCGCCGGCCATCCCCATGTTGCCTAACAGCAGCTGAATCATCGCCATAGTACGGATGTTCTGCGCACCCACGGTATGCTGAGTCCAGCCCAGCGCATACAGGAAGGTGGTCGTACGATCGGCCGCGCTGGTAGAGGCCAGCACATCACACACTTTCAGGAAGTCGGCTTTTGGCGTACCGCAGATGTTTTCCACCACATCCGGCGTATAGCGGGAAACGTGCTGTTTCAGCAGGTTCCACACGCAGCGCGGGTGGCTGAGCGTTTCATCACGTTTGGCATAGCCGTTTTCGTCGAACTGATAGTTCCAGGACGATTTATCGTACTGGCGTTTTTCGGCGTCGTAGCCGCTGAACAAACCGTCTTCGAACGTGAAATCGTCCCGTACCAGCAGGCTGGCATTGGTATAGTGCTTCACGTATTCGGCGTTGATCTTATTGTTTTCGATCAGGTACAGCAGTACGCCCGACAGGAAGGTAATGTCGGTGCCGGAACGGATCGGCGCGTAGATATCAGCCACCGACGCCGTACGCGTAAAGCGCGGGTCGACGACGATCAGCGTCGCATCGTTGTTGTTCTTCGCTTCCATCGCCCAGCGGAAACCGACCGGGTGGGCTTCTGCGGCGTTACCGCCCATCACCATCACGACGTTAGCGTTTTTGATATCAACCCAGTGGTTAGTCATCGCACCGCGACCAAATGTTGGAGCAAGACTTGCTACCGTTGGTCCGTGTCAGACGCGCGCCTGGTTGTCTACCGCCAGCATGCCGAGGGAGCGCACAAATTTTTGCGTCAGCATGCCGGTTTCATTACTTGCCGCAGATGCACACAGCATCCCGGTAGAAAGCCAGCGGTTTACCGTTACGCCCTGCTCATTCTTCTCAATGAAGTTGGCGTCGCGGTCGGCCTTCATCAGCTTTGCGATACGCTCGAAGGCTTCATTCCACGAAATACGCTGCCATTTATCCGAACCCGGCGCACGGTATTCCGGATAACGCAGGCGGTTTTCACTGTGTACGTAGTCGAGCAGCCCGGCGCCTTTCGGGCACAGCGCGCCGCGGCTAACCGGATGATCCGGGTCACCTTCGATGTGATAAATCGACTCTCGGGCGTTTTTGGCCCCATCGCCCAGGCTGTACATTAACAGCCCACAACCCACGGAGCAGTATGTGCAGGTATTACGAACTTCTTTGGCGCGCAGTAATTTGAAATTACGCGCCTGTGCCAGCGCCATTTTAGGAGCAAACCCTAATGCCGCTGCCGTCGTCCCGGCCATACCGCCCGCGCAGATTTTAAAAAACTTTCTGCGACTGACGTCCATTGTATTCCTCATGATATGGATCTACATTTCGCCGGAAAAACTAACAGCAAAAGCCCTGATTTTTTTGCGTCAAATCAATGTCGAAAACGGAGCCCCCCTTAATAGTCAGGGGTCGCAGGTTTTATTAACTCTTTAGGGTTATGGCGCTCACAAAAATATCCCAGCGGGCGGCCAAAAGGTGCTATAACCGCAGACTTCGGTTTTAAAAGCATCAGGTTAAATATGGACAAAAAAAGAGCGACGCTCATCGGACTCACCGCGATTGTTTTATGGAGCACCATGGTGGGGTTAATTCGCGGCGTCAGTGAAGGCCTCGGTCCGGTCGGCGGCGCGGCGATGATCTATAGCCTGAGCGGCATCTTACTGGTTTTCACCGTTGGTTTTCCTCAGCTGCGTCAGATACCTGGCCGCTACTTACTGGCCGGCAGCGTGCTGTTCGTTAGCTATGAAATGTGTCTCGCACTGTCGTTAGGCTACGCCGCCAGTCGCCAGCAGGCCATTGAGGTGGGCATGGTGAATTATCTGTGGCCAAGCCTGACGATTTTGTTCGCTATTCTGTTTAACGGCCAGAAAAGCAGCTGGCTGACGATCCCCGGTTTACTCCTCGCGCTGTTTGGCGTCACCTGGGTATTAGGCGGCGAGCGTGGTCTCGATATCGCAGAAATAACGCGCAACGTTATTTCCAGCCCGTTGAGTTATATTCTGGCGTTTGTCGGCGCGTTTATCTGGGCGGCCTACTGCACGGTCACCGCCAAATATGCCAGGGGAAAAAACGGCATCACGCTGTTCGTTTTGCTGACCGCGCTTAGCCTGTGGGTGAAGTTTCTGCTGAGCGAACAACCACCGATGGTATTTAGCTGGCCGGTGATCATTAAGCTGCTGATGTGTGCGCTGTCGTTAGGATTAGCCTATGCGGCGTGGAACGTCGGGATCCTGCACGGTAACGTCAGCTTTCTGGCCGCCGCATCCTATTTTACGCCGGTGCTCTCTTCCGCGTTGGCGGCGGTGTTGCTCAGCGCAACGCTCTCGTGGTCTTTCTGGCAAGGCGCAGGAATGGTCTGCGCCGGTTCCCTGCTCTGCTGGCAGGCCACGCGCCGGCCATAGCCGCTAGTCGCCGTAGAGTTTAATACTCAGTACGTTAGCGATCGCGCTGCCGTTCCAGTGGTATTCCAGATGCTCGGCCTGTAACACCTGCGTGACCAGGCAAGGCCGATACAGCACATAACAGGTATGCCCGGTATGGCGGACGGAACAGTAGTGAATGCCGTCTCTGTTGTGCTTTTTCTGCGTTTGCGCGAACGCCTTTGACTGGCTGTAGTCGGTGGCATGATAGAGCGGCGAAGAGAGAAACGGTTCCTGAGTGATATCCACTAACGTCGCATCAAACTCGGTATACAACACCCGCATCTGCACTTTCTGCGCTGGCTCTCGGGTGTAACCAAAAATACGCTCCTGATGATATACCGTCTCCTTGACGGCGGTATCGAGCAGTGGCGCACAGTAGTAACCACCAAAATCGCCGGTGCTAAAACGCGCGCCCTCCGGGTTAATATGCGTAAACGCCGCCATGACGTAGCTGCTGCCGTTAAGCCCGACCAGCCAGTCTTCTTTCGGCACCCGCATCAGTTCGCCGGCGGACTCCATCAAGCGTTCGTTGGTCAGCGCTTCAACGGCCCACACCGCCTCAAGCTCATCGCTGCTGGCAACATCCTCAAACAGATCGATAGTCGGATAGCGGCTGGGAATGATGCGGTATGCGGTTGCGCCCTTAAACGCAACCAGCGGAGGTGTGTCAGTGCTCAAGCCATTCCCCCTCTCCAGGCCTGAAGCCGCGAAGCGACTTCATACAGATCGGCCACCCGACCACCGTTCATTACATCCATCGCCGAGCGCCCGGCAAAGAAAGGATGCGCATTCGGTTTACGCACCCAGCCATAGATGCTGTCCTCGGCAGAAAACAGGATCCGCAGGCATTTATGGATGTTGAGGATATAGCTCATCCGCTCCTGAATGTCGGCGCTTAAGCGAATGCCGCCTTTGGACTCTTTATATTTGTTCAATGTTGAACGCGAGCTGATACCCAGAAGCCGTAGCTGTTCATCTGTGCTGCAGTGCCATTTTTCCAGAATACGGAACACGACAGGCAGCGCCTTACTGGTATCAACATGACCGTTTACATGGCTTTCTTGTGCTGTGGCCATCGTTCCTCCCGGACATAATTACCGTACATCGCCGTAAAAACAGCCTGTACATTTAATGTCAATTGTAGTGTAAACGTTCAAATATGTACACTGTAAAAAGGCGACGGCTGTACCATCGCCTCACGATCGGGCCGCCTCCGGGGCGTTGGCGAGCCCGCGCCAGATCCCTGCCGCCAGTAGCAACAGGAGCACACCCGCCGTTGCCAGCGCAACGCTATGAGCGCTGATAAAGGCAGTTTGCGCAGCGTTAACCAACGCCTGAGCCGGTATGGCGGGTAGCGACTGCGCCAGCTGCATCGCTTCGCCAATCGACGACGCGGCCCGCACGGCGTTTTCACTTTCCAGCCCCGCAGGCAACACAATCGCGGCGCCGTAACTGCGGGTCAGAATCAGGCCAAACAGCGCAATACCCAGCCCTGCACCCAGCTCATAGGCCATGGTTTCTATCGCCCCGGCCGCTGCCGCTTTTTCTTTAGGCGCAGCGGCCATGATGGCGGAGGTAGACGCCAGCAGCGCGCTGGCGGCGCTAAAGCCCAGCAGCGCCATTAGCCCCCATGCCTGCCAGGGCTGAGTGCTGAAATTGGTGACGGACAGCCCAAGGAAGCTCAGCGCGCTCAGCGTCATACCACCGGTGGCGACCTGGCGTAAACCCAGACGCGACACCAGTACGCCGGCTATTGGCCCGCTGAATCCGCTGGCCACCATGACCGGCAGCATAAACATCCCCGCTTCAAACGGCGTTTTCTGGTGCACAAACTGCAGCTCCTGCGCCATCAGCAATTCGAAGCCCACCAGCGTGACCAGCGCGGTCATGGCCATCACCACGCCGCTTAAGATGATGCGGTGGGTAAACAGCCGCATATCAATCATCGGCCGGGTGGCCGCCAGCTGCTGACGGACAAAGGTATACAGCATGGCGGCCCCCACCGCGGCCACCAGCGTGGTCAGCCACACGGCCTGGTGCCCTTTGAGCGCCGATTTGGCGCTGAAGACCAGCATCAGAATGGCGGCAATGAGCATCAGCGCCTGGGTCAGGTTCAGCGGCTGCTCGCGACGCGCAGGCTGACGCGGCACCATGCGCGCGCCGATAATCATCACCACCAGCACGATGGGAACGTTAATCAGGAAGACCGATCCCCAGTAAAAGTGCTCCAGCAGCAGCCCCCCGACCAGCGGGCCAAAGGCCGCACCGCCGGAACCCACCGCCGCCCACAGCCCGAGCGCCATATTCCGGTGTTTAGCTTCAGCAAAGGTACTGCGAATACCGGCAAGCGTTGCGGGTACGATCATCGCAGCGCCAACCGCCAGCATCGCACGCGCGGCAATCAACGCCAGCGCGGTCGATGAAAATGCCGCCGCCAGCGACGCCAGCCCGAACAGCCCGCTACCGAGCAGTAGCAGGCGCTTAAAGCCAATTTTATCGCCGAGCGCGCCCATCGGCAGCACCATCCCGGCCATCACTAATGAGTAGATATCAATGATCCATAGCAGCTCATTGCCGCTGGTGCCCAGCGCTCCGCTTAGCGTCGGCGCTGCCACATGCAGCACCGTGGCATCAATTGCCACCGGGATATAGACCAGCAAAATAGCCATCAGCGTTAACCACTGGCGAGACATCGTTTGTTCCTCTCGTTATTTTGAAATTGGACATGTGTCCAGGAAAAGGATCCTGCCGGATTGTTGAACGCATGTCCAATTTTTTGTTATTCTCAGCTAAACACTCCTTAAACAATTAAAAATGAACTATTTAACGCGTGAAGAACGACGGGAAGTGATCCTCAAAGCGGCGATGCAGGTTGCGCTGAACGGTGGGCTCAGTGCGATGACCGTACGCCATATCGCCACCGTGGCCGGCGTCGCCAGCGGCCAGGTCCATCACCACTTCGCCTCCATAGGCGAACTCAAGGCGCTGGCTTTTGTCAGGCTGATACGCGAAATGCTGGATATGCCGCTGGTCAGCGATGACGCCAGCTGGTACGAACGCCTGTTTTCCATGGTGGGCAGCGACGATCGACGGCTGGAGCCGTATATCCGCCTATGGCGGGAAGCTCAGCTGCTGGCAGACAGCGACAGCGACATCAAAGGGGCGTATCTGCTGACGATGGACATGTGGCATCAGGAAACCGTCAATCTCATTTTACTGGGCACGCAAGCAAATGAATTTCGGCCAATTGATAACGCAGACGATATTGCCTGGCGCCTGATTGCGCTGGTTTGCGGGCTGGATGGTATTTATGCCCTGGGCATGGCAGAAATAAGCGATGAAATTTTCACTCGCTATATAAAGCATTATATTTCGATAGAGCTTAACCCCGTTTAATTTACATTTAGTAACAATTCACAACGTTTTATTCACGACGCGTTTTCTTACAACGCGTTTTTTTTATCTATTCTTCAACGATAAAGAGATAAAACGGCCTGGCGATAATAACTCCTCCCTACCTACTTCGCTGTTTTTCCTTTGTTTCTTTTTTATGACGTGGCTTCCGAGGGTAATATGGCGACAAAAAATGAGAAAGAGAATCATTATCTTTTAAAAGACTGGAGACCTGAAAATCCCGCCTTCTGGGAAAATAAAGGCAAATCAATTGCCAGGAGAAATCTGTGGATTTCCGTAGCCTGCTTATTACTCGCCTTCTGCGTCTGGATGTTATTTAGCGCCGTTGCGGTAAATCTCAACAAAGTAGGATTTAATTTCACTACCGACCAGCTATTTTTATTAACCGCACTACCTTCTCTCTCCGGCGCTATTTTGCGCGTACCCTACTCCTTTATGGTACCTATATTTGGCGGGCGTTACTGGACCGTATTAAGCACGGTGATCCTGGTTATCCCCTGCATCTGGTTAGGCATTGCCATCCAAAACACCGCTACTCCATTCTGGGTATTTATCACCATCGCGTTACTGTGCGGTTTCGCCGGTGCTAACTTTGCCTCCAGCATGGGTAACATCAGCTTCTTCTTCCCAAAAGCCAAACAGGGCAGCGCGCTTGGCGTGAACGGCGGCTTAGGTAACCTGGGCGTGAGCGTGATGCAGATGGTGGCGCCTGTGGTGATCTTTCTGCCGATGTTCACCTTTATCGGCGTCCATGGCGTCACTCAGGAAGATGGCTCGACGCTGGCACTGAGCAACGCCGCCATCATCTGGGTACCGCTGCTGGTCATTGCCACGATCGCCGCATGGTTTGGCATGAACGACATCGCCAGCTCAAAAGCCTCGGTACGCGATCAGCTCCCGGTACTGAAACGCCCTCATATGTGGCTGCTCAGTCTGCTGTACCTCGCTACCTTTGGCTCATTTATCGGTTTCTCGGCCGGTTTTGCCATGCTGGCGAAAACCCAGTTCCCTGACGTTAACATCCTCAAGCTGGCCTTCTTCGGGCCCTTTATCGGCGCGCTGGCGCGTTCGTTTGGCGGCGTCATTTCCGATCGTCTGGGCGGCGTGAAGGTGACGCTGGTGAACTTCGTCCTGATGGCGGTCTTTACCGGTCTGCTGTTCCTGACCTTGCCCGGCAGCGGCTCCGGCAGCTTCCTCGCTTTCTACGTGGTGTTTATGGGGCTGTTCCTCACCGCCGGCCTCGGCAGCGGCTCCACCTTCCAGATGATTGCCGTGATCTTCCGCCAGATAACCATTGAGAGCGTGAAAAAACGCGGTGGCACCGATGAGCAGGCGCAGCACGAAGCGGTGACCGATACGGCTGCCGCGCTTGGATTTATCTCCGCCATCGGCGCTATCGGCGGCTTCTTTATCCCGAAAGCGTTCGGTACCTCTTTAGCCATGACCGGTTCACCGGTCGGCGCCATGAAAGTGTTCTTTGTTTTTTACGTCGTCTGCGTGCTGGTGACATGGCTGGTCTATGGCCGCCGCGCACCGGCAAAACAATAACGAGAAATTTGCCGGATAGCGGCTCACGCCTTATCCGGTCTACGGGGTCGAGCGGGCTTGTAGGCCGGATAAGGCGCGCGAGCGTCGCCATCCGGAACGGCACGATGCCGGACATTATCGGAGCAGGAGGAATGTCATGAGTAAACTACTGGATCGCTTTCGCTACTTTAAGCAGAAAGGCGAAACCTTTGCCAATGGTCACGGGCAGGTCTATGACAATAACCGTGACTGGGAAGATAGCTACCGTCAGCGCTGGCAGTTCGACAAAATCGTACGCTCGACGCACGGGGTGAACTGTACCGGCTCATGCAGTTGGAAGATTTACGTGAAGAACGGACTGGTGACCTGGGAGACACAGCAAACCGACTACCCGCGCACCCGCCCTGACCTGCCTAACCACGAACCCCGCGGCTGCCCGCGCGGCGCAAGTTATTCCTGGTATCTCTACAGCGCCAACCGGCTGAAATATCCACTGGCGCGTAAAAAGCTCATTGAGCTGTGGCGCGAAGCGCTGGCACAAAATCCGGACCCGGTCATCGCCTGGGACAGCATTATGCAAAGCGCTGAGAAGACCCGTCGCTACAAAGAAGCGCGTGGGAAAGGCGGTTTTGTCCGTTCATCATGGAAAGAGCTCAACCAGCTGATTGCCGCCGCTAACGTCTGGACCATCAAAACCTACGGCCCGGACCGCGTCGCTGGCTTCTCGCCGATCCCGGCAATGTCGATGGTCTCTTACGCCGCCGGCACGCGCTATCTGTCGTTGATTGGCGGCACCTGTCTGAGCTTCTACGACTGGTACTGTGACCTGCCGCCGGCTTCGCCGATGACCTGGGGCGAGCAGACCGACGTGCCCGAGTCCGCCGACTGGTATAACTCCAGCTATATCATCGCCTGGGGCTCGAACGTGCCGCAAACGCGTACGCCGGACGCCCACTTCTTCACGGAAGTGCGCTATAAAGGCACCAAAACCATTGCCATTACGCCGGACTTCTCCGAAGTCGCCAAGCTGAGCGACCAGTGGCTGGCACCGAAACAGGGTACCGACAGCGCGCTGGCCATGGCGATGGGGCACGTGATTCTCAAAGCGTTCCATCTCGACAACCCCAGCGATTACTTTATCAACTACTGCCGCCGCTATACCGACATGCCGATGCTGGTGATGCTCGATAGCCGTGAAGACGGTACCTATACCGCAGGCCGTATGCTGCGCGCCGCCGATCTGGTCGATGGTCTGGGCGAAAGTAACAACCCGGAATGGAAAACCGTGGCCTACAGCAGCGACGGTGAGCTGGTCGCCCCTAACGGCTCTATCGGCTTCCGTTGGGGTGAAAAAGGGAAATGGAACCTCGAATCACAGGCCGCCGGTCAGGAGGTTGAACTGACGCTCTCCCTGCTCGACAGCCGCGATACCGTGGCCGGAGTGGCGTTCCCCTACTTTGGCGGCAATGAAAATCCGCACTTCCGTAGCGTGAAGCAGGACCCGATTCTGGTACGCAAGCTTCCGGCAAAGGCGCTGACGCTGGCCGACGGCAGCCAACGCCTGGTCGTCAGTATTTATGACCTGACCCTGGCGAATTACGGCCTCGATCGCGGGCTGGACGATGCGCTGGCGGCCACCAGTTTCGACGATGTCAAAGCCTATACTCCGGCCTGGGCCGAGCATATCACCGGCGTCTCGCGGAAAAACATCGAGAAAATCGCCCTCGAATTTGCCGACACTGCGCACAAAACCCATGGTCGTTCGATGATCATCCTCGGTGCCGGGGTTAACCACTGGTACCACATGGACATGAACTACCGTGGCATGATCAACATGCTGGTGTTCTGCGGCTGTATTGGTAAGAGCGGCGGCGGCTGGGCGCACTACGTGGGCCAGGAAAAGCTGCGCCCGCAAACCGGCTGGCTGCCGCTGGCATTTGCGCTGGACTGGAACCGCCCGCCGCGTCAGATGAACAGTACCTCCTACTTCTACAATCACGCCAGTCAGTGGCGCTACGAGAAGCTGACCGCGCAGGAACTGCTTTCCCCGCTGGCCGATCCGGCGAAATATACCGGCCATCTGATCGACTTTAACGTTCGCGCCGAACGTATGGGCTGGCTGCCATCTGCACCGCAGCTCAACCTCAACCCGCTGAGTCTGAAAGCCAAAGCCGAAGCCGCCGGCATGACGCCGCAGGCGTACACCGTGCAGGCGCTGAAGTCCGGCGACATCCGTTTTGCCAGTGAACAGCCGGATAGCGGGCAGAACCATCCGCGCAACATGTTCATCTGGCGCTCTAACCTGCTGGGATCTTCCGGCAAAGGACATGAATACATGCTGAAGTACCTGCTGGGTGCGGACAGCGGTATTCAGGGGGAAGAATTGGGTTCGACCGATGACGTTAAACCGGAAGAGGTCGAGTGGCAGACTGCAGCCCTTGAAGGCAAGCTGGATCTGCTGGTGACGCTCGATTTCCGCATGTCCAGCACCTGCCTGTTCTCCGATATCGTCCTGCCGACCGCCACCTGGTACGAAAAAGACGACATGAACACGTCAGACATGCACCCGTTTATCCACCCGCTTTCCGCCGCCGTCGACCCGGCGTGGGAATCGAAAAGTGACTGGGAGATCTACAAAGGCATCGCCAAAGCATTTTCGAGCATCTGCCAGGGCCATCTGGGGACCGAAACCGACGTCGTGCTGCAACCGTTACAGCACGACTCGCCGGCAGAACTGGCCCAGCCGTTTGCGATCCAGGACTGGCGCAAAGGCGAATGTGACCTGATCCCGGGCAAAACCGCACCGAATATCATCGCCGTCGAGCGCGACTATCCGGCCACCTACGAGCGCTTTACCTCGCTGGGGCCGCTGATGGATAAACTCGGCAACGGCGGTAAAGGCATTGGCTGGAAAACCCAGACCGAAGTCGATTTCCTCGGCAAGCTCAACTACGTCAAGCTCGACGGCCCGGCCAAAGGCCGCCCGTGTATTGAGACCGCGATAGATGCCGCAGAAGTGATCCTCGCCCTCGCCCCGGAAACCAACGGTCAGGTAGCCGTGAAGGCCTGGGAAGCGCTGGCGGAATTTACCGGCCGCGAACACGCGCACCTGGCGCTCAACAAGGAAGATGAAAAGATCCGCTTCCGCGACATTCAGGCGCAGCCGCGTAAAATTATCTCCAGCCCCACCTGGTCGGGTCTGGAAGATGAACATGTCTCGTACAACGCGGGCTACACCAACGTACACGAGCTGATCCCATGGCGTACCGTTTCCGGCCGTCAGTCGCTGTACCAGGATCACCCGTGGATGCGCGACTTCGGCGAAAGCCTGGTGGCCTACCGTCCGCCTATCGATACCCGCAGCGTCAGTCAGATGAACGCAATACCGCCAAACGGGTTCCCGGAAAAAGCGCTCAACTTCCTGACGCCGCACCAGAAATGGGGTATTCACTCCACCTACAGCGAGAACCTGCTGATGCTGACGCTGTCGCGCGGCGGGCCGATCGTCTGGCTGAGTGAAACCGACGCCAAAGAACTGGGCATTGCCGATAACGACTGGATTGAAGCCTTCAACGCTAACGGTGCGCTGACCGCCCGCGCGGTGGTCAGCCAGCGCGTGCCGCCGGGCATGACCATGATGTATCACGCCCAGGAGCGTCTGATGAATATTCCAGGCTCGGAGGTCACCGGTCGACGCGGCGGTATCCACAACTCGGTCACGCGTATTTGCCCGAAACCTACCCATATGATTGGCGGCTATGCGCAGCTTGCCTACAGCTTTAACTACTACGGCACGGTCGGTTCGAACCGCGATGAGTTCATTATGATCCGCAAAATGAAAAATATTAATTGGCTGGACGATGAAGGCCATGACCAGGTACAGGAGGCGGCAAAATGAAGATTCGCTCGCAGGTTGGGATGGTGTTAAATCTTGATAAATGCATTGGCTGCCATACCTGCTCCGTGACCTGTAAAAACGTCTGGAGCAGCCGCGAAGGCATGGAATATGCGTGGTTCAACAACGTGGAAACCAAACCGGGCATCGGTTTCCCGAAGGATTGGGAAAACCAGGAAAAGTGGCAAGGTGGTTGGGTACGCGGTATATCCGGTAAGCTGACGCCGCGCCTCGGCGGGCGCATTGGCGTGCTGTCGAAAATATTCGCCAACCCGCTGATCCCGGGGATTGACGACTATTACGAGCCGTTCACCTACGATTACCAGCATCTGCACAACGCGCCGGAAGGCAAACATCTGCCAACCGCCCGCCCGCGCTCGCTGATCAGCGGGCAGCGGATGAACAAAATTGAATGGGGCCCGAACTGGGAAGAACTGCTCGGCGGCGAATTTGAAAAGCGCGCCCACGACCATAACTTCCAGGAAATGCAAAAGGAAATGTACGGTCAGTTTGAAAACACCTTCATGATGTACCTGCCGCGTCTGTGCGAACACTGCCTGAACCCAAGCTGCGTTGCCACCTGTCCAAGCGGTGCTATCTACAAGCGTGAAGAAGACGGCATTGTGCTGATCGATCAGGACAAATGCCGCGGCTGGCGTATGTGCATCAGCGGCTGTCCGTACAAAAAAATCTACTTCAACTGGAAGAGCGGCAAGTCGGAAAAATGCATCTTCTGCTACCCGCGCATCGAGTCCGGCCAGCCGACCGTGTGCTCGGAAACCTGCGTTGGCCGCATCCGCTACCTGGGCGTGCTGCTGTACGATGCTGACCGCATTGAAGAGGCCGCCAGCACCGAGAAAGAAACCGATCTTTATGAACGCCAGTGCGATGTGTTCCTCGACCCACACGACCCGGCGGTGAT
The DNA here is from genome assembly GCF_036759865.1 of Kluyvera genomosp. 2. Classification (NCBI taxonomy): domain Bacteria; kingdom Pseudomonadati; phylum Pseudomonadota; class Gammaproteobacteria; order Enterobacterales; family Enterobacteriaceae; genus Kluyvera; species Kluyvera genomosp. 2. Next base: position 219,700 of record NZ_JAPKIA010000007.1, on the reverse strand, counting down.
TGAAGAAGCGCTAAAACAAGGCATCACCCAGAACACCCTCGACGCCGCCCAGCGTTCGCCGGTATACAAAATGGCGATGGACTGGAAGCTGGCGCTGCCGCTGCATCCAGAATACCGTACCCTGCCAATGGTCTGGTACGTGCCGCCGCTGTCGCCGATTCAGTCCGTTGCGGACGCAGGCGGCCTGCCGAAAACCGACAGCATTCTGCCAGCGGTCGAAAGCCTGCGTATTCCGGTACAGTACCTGGCAAATATGCTAAGTGCGGGCGACACCGGCCCGGTGCTGCGCGCGCTGAAACGCATGATGGCCATGCGTCACTACAAACGCTCGCAGACCGTTGAAGGGGTCACCGACACGCGCGCGCTGGAAGAAGTGGGCTTAAGCGTCGAACAGGTTGAAGAAATGTACCGCTACCTGGCGATTGCCAACTACGAAGATCGTTTCGTGATCCCCACCAGCCATCGTGAAATGGCGGAAGATGCCTTCCCGGAAAGCAAGGGCTGCGGCTTCACCTTCGGCGACGGTTGTCACGGGTCGGACACCAAGTTCAACCTGTTTAACAGCCACCGTATTGATGCCATCAACATCGGGGAGAAAGACTAATGCGAGTCCTGAAAATCATCGGGCTGCTGCTGGAGTACCCCGATGAGCTAAGCTGGGACAACAAGGCGGAGCTGTTTGCGCTGATTGACAGCGACGCCCCGGCGCTGCGTCCCTTCCTTGAACAACATCTGGCGGCCTCGCTGCTTGATAAGCAGGCTGAATGGTGCGAGATTTTCGAGCGCGGGCGCGCGACGTCACTCATGCTGTTTGAGCACGTGCATGCGGAATCCCGCGACCGTGGTCAGGCGATGGTTGAGCTCATGTCGCAGTATGAACAGGCCGGTTTGCAGCTCGACTGCCGCGAACTGCCTGACCATCTGCCGCTCTATCTTGAGTATCTCAGCATTCTGCCACAGGCTCAGGCGCAGGAAGGCCTGCAAAACGTGGCGCCGATTCTGGCGCTGATTGGCGGGCGGCTGAAACAGCGTCAGGCACCGTGGTATCAGCTGTTCGACACCCTGCTGTCATTGGCGAAAACATCATTATCAAGTGACAGTGTCACAAAACAGGTGGCGGGTGAAGCGCGAGATGATACCCGTCAGGCGCTGGACGCAGTCTGGGAAGAAGAACAGGTGAAGTTTATCGAAGATAACGCCACCGCCTGTGACAGTTCCCCGCTGCAAAGTTATCAACGACGCTTTAGCCAGGACGTGGCGCCACAGTATGTCGACGTCCGTGCGGGAGGCCCGAAATGATACAGTACCTCAACGTCTTTTTTTACGATATCTACCCTTACCTCTGCGGCACGGTGTTCCTGCTGGGCAGCTGGCTGCGCTACGACTACGGTCAGTACACGTGGCGCGCCTCCTCCAGCCAGATGCTCGACAAGCGCGGAATGGTGATTTGGTCCAACCTGTTCCACGTCGGTATTCTGGGGATCTTCTTCGGCCACTTCTTCGGCATGCTCACGCCGCACTGGGTCTATGAATCCTGGCTGCCGCTGTCGCAGAAACAGCTGATGGCGATGATTCTCGGCGGTGCCTGTGGGGTAATGACGCTGGTCGGCGGCGCTGGTCTGCTGATTCGTCGTCTGTTCAACCCGCGCATTCGCGCAACCTCATCGACGGCGGATATTCTGATCCTCAGTATTTTGCTGATCCAGTGCTGCCTCGGCCTGACCACCATTCCGTTCTCCGCGCAGCACCCTGACGGCAGCGAGATGCTGAAGCTGGTGGACTGGGCGCAGGCGGTGGTCACCTTCCACGGCGGCGCATCGGCGCACCTGGACGGCGTAGCCTGGGTTTACCGCGTGCATCTGGTGCTCGGCATGACCATCTTCCTGCTGTTCCCGTTCACCCGCCTGGTGCACGTCTGGAGCGCGCCGGTGGAATACCTGACTCGCCGTTATCAGGTCGTGCGCTCACGCCGATAACCGTTTTAATCCCTGTAGCCCGGCCGAGCATCGCGACGCCGGGTTTTTTACGCCACAAACAAAATACTAAACCTAATCTCAACCACTTGATCTTTCACCACCACAATGAATAATAACGCGCTATATTACGCTCGTTGAATTTACCAGCGTGCCTGAAAGCACGTGGGAAATATAAACTCACTCAGCATCGTAATTAATAATCTTGTTATGGCGAGGCTCCTGAATAAACATAAGTTATCGCCCTGGTGGTATCGAGAGAGACCATCACAGGGAAATACAGGCATCCATCGAATCAAGGTGTTGCCAAGATAACTTCTGACGGCTCAAGGCCGTACAGATACGTTGTTCAGTGCTAAAACCGGGACGTAGGGATTTTTCTCAGCATTTCCAGTTTTGTTCGCCCTATATAGAATTTCTATAGGGAACATTTTGATGTCTTATATTCATGCCACTGCGCCGCACTACCCAACTGCCCCGGCTACGGGCGATATTATCTCAAGCTACATGTCGAAAACGTTTATTTCGTTGCCGGAACCACTCAGCGTAAAAGAAGCGCGCGAGATGTTCCTGCGACAATTAAATGACGATCATTTCCCCTGCGCCGTATTCGTGGTTTCCGGCGACAACCTGCGTGGAATATTATCGACTCGCGCGCTGTTACAAGCGTCCGACGATCATCAGCCGGTCGCGCAGCTGATGACCACCACCCTATTCCACGTCGGCCCGGACGATACCCGCGACGTGGCCGCGGAGCTTATCGAAAAGCACCGCCTGACGCTGCTACCGGTGATTGAAAACGGCAAGCTTATCGGCTGCCTCAATGAAAAAGAAATTGATAAGCTGTTAGCCGATGAAATCACCGAAGATGCGCAGCTTCAGGGGGCGACGTTGCCGCTGGAAAAACCGTATCTGGAGATTAGCCCGGTTACGCTGTGGAAAAAACGCGCCGTCTGGCTGCTGCTGCTGTTTATCGCGGAAGCGTACACCAGCACCGTGATTCAGCACTTTGAAGAGGCGCTGGAGTCCGCCATTGCGCTAGCCTTCTTTATCCCGTTGCTGATTGGCACCGGGGGCAACAGCGGTACGCAAATCACCTCGACGCTGGTGCGCGCCATGGCGCTAGGCGAAGTGGGCTTAAGGGATCTGGGGCGAATTCTGCGTAAAGAGATGTCGACGGCGATGCTGGTCGCCATCACGCTCGGCGCGGCAGGCTGCCTGCGAGCATGGATCATGGGCATTGGCCCGGAAATCACCTTTATCGTCAGCCTGACGCTGGTGTGCGTTACCATCTGGAGTGCGATCGTCTCCTCGGTGATCCCGCTGGTCATTAAACGCGTCGGCATCGACCCGGCGGTGGTTTCCGCGCCGTTTATCGCCACGCTGATTGACGGCACCGGGCTGATTATCTACTTCAAAATCGCCCAGCATTTCTTAGGGTTAAACTAGCGCGAAGCCTCTCATTCCGTAGCCCAGCCAAGCGAAGCGCCGCCGGGGTTTGGCTCGGTACTCATTCCCGCCGGCGCTTCGCTTGGCCGGGCTACAGGGTGAAGGTGTCGCCGGTTGCCGGGGAGATAACCTCCGGCAGCCACAGTTTTCCCCACGCGCCGGTGCAGTGGCAGCCCATGACTTTATCGGGCTTAAGCTGCTGTAAAAATTGCCTGACCTGCCAGAGCGTGCGCGGAGAAGCACTGCGCAGATGAAAACCGCCGATAATCGCGTGGACCTTGTCGATGCCGGTTATCTGCTGGCAGTGCCGCACAATGTTGATAATCCCGCGGTGCCCACAGCCGGTAATAATGACCAGCCCGCGTTCGGACAGATAAATCAACACCCCCTCATCTATCACGTAATCCGTTTGATCGCCGGTCACGCCGTAGGCTTTGGGGCTATCAACGGCTATTTCGCCTGACCAGATAAAACGGTCGCTAATGTGCAGCGGCGCGCGGGTGTACTCCATACGATGGCGAGCGTAATCAATCTCCAGCGACAGCTTTTTGATTTTATGGCTGCGCCCCGCCACGTTCAGCGCGGCATAGCGCTCGTTGCCAATGGTCGGGTGGCAAATAATGCGGCTGTTATCCGGCAGCCAGGGCACGCCGCCGCAATGGTCGTAATGACCGTGTGAAAGCACCGTCGCCGTGAGGTTATCCAGCGAAATCCCCATGCGTTCGGCATTGTACTGGAAGCTGTCATCGGGGCCGGTGTCAAAAAGAATCGAGGTGGTTTCATCCTCAAGCAGCAGACTTAATCCCGCTTTGGCTCGGAGTCCGCTATCGGCACCGCGAGCCAGCTGGTTTTCAAGCAATACGCGAAGCGTTAAGGCCATCATCTCATCCCTGAAGGTTACGTTATGACGTAAACGTATATTATTTCCCGGCTTCGGGATGGGTATCGAATGCCGCCATAATGGCCGCCAGTTCGCTGACGCTAAAGCCGTATTTCGGATCGGTCACGCCAAGCCCGAAGCGAGTTTGCAACGCTTCGTACAGCGCGGGCACGTCCGGGAAATCCATCTTCTCAACCACGTGATTGTTATCCCAGTGGGTAAAGTGGAAGTTGGTTAGCGTCATTTTGCCACCGTCCGGCAGGTGACGACACATCAGCAAATGGTGACGGAAATGCGACTGCGGCCAGTGCGCCGACCAGAAGTTGCCCATCACGTAATCTGACGCGTACTGACGACCTAAATCGAAGTGATACATCGACTGCCAGTGCTCGTGGTGGCTGAACTGTAAAATCCATTCCTGATTTTCATACAGCAGACGATAGTCGCCGTGCGGCGTTGTCTGGGTGATATCCGCCAGCAGCTTGATTGGCGCGGTCAGCGTCTGTCCGCCAAAGCCGACGTCAGCAATCCAGCGCTCGCCGTCAACGTCCACCAGCAGCAGGCGGTGGGTTCTCGGCGGCATCTGCGGCGGATGCGATAGCACCACGCGGCCCAGCAGGCTGCGCACGTGGAAACCCAGTTCGCGCAGCACGCGCTCGAACAGACCGTTTTGTTCAAAACAGTAGCCGCCACGGCGTGCGTGAACCAGCTTATCTTCCAGCGATTGATCGTCGAGGTGCATCTCGCGCGGCAGCAGCACGTCAAGGTTCTCGAAGGGAATGGCGCTGTTATGGTGGATATGCAGACTGCGCAGCGTCTCAATGGATACGTCAGGGGTTCCCGTCCAACCGAGACGAGCAAAATAGGCGCTTAAGAAAGGGGTCATCAATGCCTCCAGCGTTGGTGTCCGTTCTTTATAACCTATTTTGCCCGCTCCACTGACCGATTTGTGCGATCGGTTAACCTACCGTGTACTTCGCTGCATTAACCCCAGCGCGGTCAGCATTAACCCCAACCCGACGAACAGCGTCAGGCTCGCCATCGCCATCCCCTGGCCGACCGAACCCTGCTCGAACTGCCGCCAGATAAACACCGCTACGGTCTGCGTCCCCGCCGGTGCCAGCAGCAGCGAGGTCACCAGTTCACGGGAAGCAACGGCAAACACCATCAGCATCGCCGCCAGCAGCGCCGGAAACACCAGCGGCAGGACAATCAACCGTAGCGCCAGCCACGGCGATGCACCGTGCACCCGCGCCGCGGGCTCCAGATTATTCCCCAACTGACGCAGCGCGCTGCCGACATAGCGTACAGGCCACGGCAGTAACAGACAGCAATAAGAGAGCAGCAGCATAAACCACGTATTGTAAGGTGAGACCGGCCAGAACGGCTGATTCCACAGTAGAATCAGCCCAACGCCCACCACCACTCCCGGCAACGCCGCTGGCATCAGCGACAGCGCATCAATCAGTGCGCTGCCTTTGATTTTTTGTACCAGCACCAGCCAGGCCGCCACCAGCCCGAGCAGGCCGACAATCAGCGCCGACGCCAGCGCCAGCGATAAACTAGTGCCCAGCGCCGACAGCGCATCGCCCTGCTGCGCGAACAGTGCGCTAAAGTGCTTCAACGTAAAGTTGCCCATGTTCAATCCGCCGGAAAGCGTCCCCATCAGGCTGGTTGCGACCATCGACGCGCCGGGAAGCAGTACCGCCAGGCCACCAACGCCGCCCATCACCAGCAGCGCAGGTAGCGTCATCACACCAAGCGACGCCCCGCTGTTCTCCCCGGGTTTTCCGGTGACGCTGGTGACCTCCGTCGTTCCCGTCAGCCGTTTTTGTAACCACCAGGCGAGCAGCGCCACGGTAATCAGCAGCACCGACAGCAGCGACGCACCGGTGAGATCGATAGGCCAGTCCGCGAGCTTTTTCTCAATGCCCACGGTGAGCATCACCACGCCCGCCCGCGAGCCAAGCGCCGCGGGCACACCGTACTCTTCAATCGCCAGAGTAAAGGCCAGCAGCATCCCCGCCGCCAGCGCCGGGGAAAGCATCGGCAGCGTGACGTGCCAGAATGCCCGCCAGGCGCTCGCCCCGTGAACCCGTGCAACAATTGCCAGCCGCTGCCCGCTCGCCAGCAGGCTGCGGGAGACGGCAAAATAGACCACCGGGAAGATATTCAGGGTCATCACCAGCACGATCCCGGTGCGGCTAAACAGCAGATCGTTCAGATCCCAACCGGTCAACTGCTGCAGGTAACCGTTATGCTGGAGCACCAGCATCCATGACAGCGCAGCGATATACGGTGGCGTGAGGAACGGAATTAAGAACAGCAGATCCCACAGTTTCGGCAGCGGCAGGTTAAACAGCCCGCGCAGCACGCCGAGCGGCAGGCCGACAATCACGCTCATCAATGCCACGCCGCAGGCAATCCATAAGGTTCCGCCGAGCATCGGCATCACTTGCGGATCGCTCAGTAAAGCCGTAATCCCACTAAACGGCTGATGCAGCGAACCGGCGCTGAACTGCGGGAAAATAGCCTGTAACAGGATAAAAAAGAGCGGCAATGCCACCAGCACCACCAAAGCGATGAGGGTGACGAGAGAGAGGGATTTTTGTTTCACCCGAGGTTCCAGATTGTAGCCCGGCCAAGCGAAGCGCCGCCGGGGCTGTAGACAATGCTAAATCCCGGCGTCGCTTCGCTCGGCCGGGCGATGGAAATTTACTGCCCGAACAACGTATTAAACCGAGCCAGAACGGCGCTGCGCTCGCTGCTACCATCGCTGGCGGCTGGCAGTACTTTCAGGTCGTTCAGCAACGGGCGTTTCGCCGACACATCGCTGCGAGCCGGCATCAGCCACGCTTCGGCCACCATTGCCTGACCTTCCGGCGACAGCACGTAGTCGACAAAGGCTTTCGCCTCATCCGCATGTTGTGTGGATTTGAGGATCATCATCGGGCGCGGCGCAATCACCGTACCGCTTGCCGGGAAAATCACCTTCAGCGATTCGCCCTGGGCGATATTACCGTAGGAGACATAGTCCACCGCGCCAAATACCGCCGCTTTCGCCCCCTGCATCACCGGCGTCACCGCCTGCGCGTTCGGCCCGCTCACCACCATGCCGTTCTTTTTCAGTTCATCAAACAGCGCCCAGGCTTTCTCGCCCATACCGTTTTGTAACCCGATCAGCAAATCGAGCGAGGCACCGGAGAGCGCCGGGTCCGGCGTGGTGACGTTGTCTTTAAACGCCGCTTCGGTCAGATCGCGCCACTCTTTCGGCTCCGGAGTACCGCTTTTGGTGTTCCAGACAATCCCCAGCGCCGAAATACCCTGCGCCACATAGTCGGTAGATTTCAACGCCGCCGGAACCTTATCGGCATTCCCGCTCTGATATGGCAGCAACCAGCCGCGGCCGTGCAAGTCTTCAGCGGTGTCCCACGAGGCGGAAATCAGCACATCCGCCTGCGGGTTAGCCTGCTCGGCTTCCAGACGGGCCATCACCTTGCCGGTGGTGGCCTGGAAAATATTCACCTTCACACCGGTTTTCTTTTCATAGCCGCTGGCCAGATTTTTTGCCAGCGAGCCTGGGCCTGCGGTGTATACGGTCAGCGCATGGGCGCTGGAAATCATCGAAGCAGATAACATCATCGCGAGCGCAACGCCTTTTTTAACGGATTTCATACCAATTCCCCTGAGGTAGAAGCAACAGTGCGAACAGCAGCAATGCTGCCCGCAGAAAGGTGCACAATTCGGTCGGCCAGCAGTTCGGCCTCGCGGCGGTCGTGGGTGACGTACACGGCGGTGATGCCGAGCTGGCGCAGCAGTCGGCTCATCTCCAGACATAACGATTCACGCAGTTCGCTATCGAGGTTGGAAAGCGGTTCATCAAACAGCAGTACCCGTGGTTCGGCGACGATCGCCCTTGCCAGCGCCACGCGCTGCTGCTGCCCGCCGGAGAGCCCGGAAGGCTTACGTTCGCCAAAACCGGAAAGCCCGACCATCGCCAGCGCGTCATTAACACGGCGCGTCCGCTCATCGCGGGCCACGCCGCGCATTCGCAGTGAAAAAGCGACGTTTTCAGCGGCAGTCATATGCGGCCACAGCGCATAGTCCTGGAAAACCATGCCAATATCGCGCTGTTCGGGCGGCAGCCCCCAGCCGGGTCTGGCAATCAGACGGTCGCCAAAATGAATTTCACCTTCAGCGGGAACGGTGAGCCCTGCCAGCAGGCGCAGTAACGTGCTTTTGCCGCAGCCGGAAGGCCCAAGCAATGCCACGATGCTGCCCGCATCGATCTGCAGGTTGATGTGATTAAGAACGGTGGTGGCACCGAAAGCGAAAGAAACGCCATCGAGCCGAATGCCAGTTAGCGCGCGCATTTTCGCCCTCCCCGATGGGAAAGCGATGCTTCACCCGTGGTCGAAATCCGACGGGCCGCGCTCACCTGCATGAAGATCAGGGGAGCCAACATATTGTTATCCTCTTTGGGACTTAGTGCTGGCGACTATAGGCAGGTGATATGACGTATTGATTACGCTTTTATTGCGATTTAGTGTGTGGTTAACCGCATCCCATTATTCAGGAAATCCTTATGAGTCGTTTTCGCCCCGTTGAACTTCACCACGCCAGCCGCCTGCTCAATCACGGCCCGACCATCCTCATTACCAGCTTTGACGTCGAGTCCAAACGACGCAACGTGATGGCCGCGGCCTGGTCAATGCCGGTGGAGTTCGAGCCGCCGCGCATCGCTATCGTGGTCGATAAGAGTGCCTGGTCGCGGGAAATTATTGAGCGCAACGGCACGTTCGGCATCGTGGTGCCAGGCGTCGCCGCCGCCAGTTGGACGTATGCCGTTGGCAGCGTCAGCGGACGCGAAGAGGATAAATTCAACGCCTACGGTATTCCGGTGGTAAAAGGCCCGGTGCTGGGGCTGCCGGTAATTGAAGAGAAATGTCTGGCGTGGATGGAGTGCCGACTGCTGCCCGCCACGGCCGCCGCCGGGCAGTACGATACGCTGTTTGGCGAAGTGGTTTCCGCCGCGGCGGATGAACAGGCGTTTGTCGCCGGACGCTGGCATTTCGACGACGATAAGCGCAATACGCTGCATCATCTTGGCGCAGGAACGTTCGTAGCAAGCGGAAAACAAGTCCGCGCCAATACACCGTCAGAGTAACTCAGCAAGCGCCGCCGGGGAGGGTTCGGTGCCATTCCCGGCGGCGCTTCGCTTGGCCAGGCTGCGGAGTCTTACATGCTGTAGCCGGGTTTTTTAATCAGCTCATCCATATGTGGGGCAATCTCGGTATCCCACACCTGCTGCCAGTCGCTCTGCTGCACCTGATTCAGGGCAACGCTAACGGCGCCCTCTTTGCTATTCAGATGGCGAATTAATACTTCGGTGATGTCCGCTGCCAGCGCGGTTTTTTGCTCGTCGTTCAGGTCGCGGGGAAAACATTTGATATCAACGTGTGGCATCTGCAGGGCTCCTTATGGTTAGAGCCATAAAGCTACCATAGCCTGGCGTAAACCACTGCCTTTTCGTGCGCTTAAGCGACAGATTGCCGCGCTTTTTCGGCCATCAATTGCCTGATAAACGCTTCGGTTTCACGCTGATTACGCAGCCGCACAAAGCGGATATGCTGCCACGCGGGGTCGGCCATATCCCGCAGATAGCGCGCGCGGTTTGGCCGCCAGGTTTTCAGCGTCCAGAGGATGATGGAGTCACGGCTGAAGAAGGAACGCCGGAAGCTCTCCCGGTTACCGGTGCCCGGCCACAATTCCTGTTGTCGCCACGCCCGGCTTGCGGCACGCCCGACAGCCTGGCAGAAGGTGCGCCAGAAGCTGTAATCGACCCACACCACCAGATCCACGTCGCGCCATTTTACCGGGCGACTGCGATTGTAATTACCGTCCAGCACCCAGGCCGGTGCAGCGGTTGCCTGCGTCAGCGCGGCAAAGAGTTCCTCATCGGTTACGCCCTGCCAGTCTGGTCGCCAGTAAAGCGTATCCATTTCGATATAGGGCACGGAAAACAGCGTCGCCAGACGCTTTGCCAGCGTCGATTTCCCCACGCCGCTGGTGCCTACCACATTGATTTTCATTGGCCTCTCACTCACGTTCCCGGGTTGCATATCGCGCGACGAACATTAAACTAAAAAAATCCCTCTGGAGCTATGAACCAGATTCATTAATGGCCACATCCCATGCTTAAAGACAACATCAACGACCTCATTTCGTTTATGGTCGTGGCGCGCGAGCGCAGCTTTACCCGTGCGGCGGCGCAGCTTGGCGTGTCGCAGTCGGCGCTGAGCCACGCGATGCGCAATCTGGAAAGCCGTCTCGACGTACGTCTGCTGACCCGCACCACCCGCAACGTGGCACCAACCGAGGCGGGCGAAAAACTGTATCAGCGTCTTAGCCCACATCTGCTGGAAATTGAGCAGGAGATTTCCGCGCTGCGTGACACCCGCGATCGTCCGGCGGGAAATATTCGCCTGACGGTGGGCGAACATTCGATGAATACGCTGATCTGGCCGCAAATCAAGCCATTTATGCAGCAATACCCGGAAATCAATATTGAAGTGACCGTCGACAACGGTCTGACCGATATTGTTGATGCGCGCTACGACGCCGGTATCCGGCTGGGTGAACAGGTGGCGCGCGATATGATAGCCGTGCGAATCGGCCCGGATATGCGCATGGCCGTCGTTGGCTCACCGGACTATCTGGCACGCTGCGGAGTGCCGCAAACGCCGCATGATTTACAGCATCACCGCTGTATTAATATGCGCCTGCCTACCCGCGGCGGGTTGTACGCATGGGAATTCGAAAAGGATGGCGAACCGCTGCGCGTCCGGGTTGAGGGCCAGCTGATTCTTAACTGTCTGCCGCAGCGTCTGGAAGCCGCTGAAGCGGGCCTGGGGTTAGCCTATGTGCCGGAAGACACCATCGCCGATGCCGTGGCCGCCGGACGTTTGCAGTCGGTGCTTGAAGACTGGTGTGCGCCGTTTGCCGGCTACTATCTCTACTACCCCAGCCGCCGTCAGCACACCGCCGCCTTTGCACTGCTGGTCGATGCGCTACGCTACCCGTAGCGACGATTTTGTAGGCCTGATAAGGCGAAGCCTTATCAGGCCTACATTCCTCTTGCGCTAAATAGCAGATTTAGGCTGCAGGTTTTCGTCAAACGCCAGACGCTTACGGTCCGGCTCTTCTTCGGTTAACGGTTCGACGGCAACCAGCGTCTTCTGACAGCGGTCGACCAGCACCTGATACTCGCGGGTGCCCTGCTTTTTCCACTCGCGCTCCTGCTCGGTTAAGGCGCGAATCGCCTTCGCCGGGCTGCCGATAATCAGGTGGTTAGCTGGCATTTCCGCCCGCGCCTTCACGAAAGCACACGCGCCAACGATACTGTTTTCACCGATGGTCGCGCCGTCAATAATCACCGCACTCATGCCAACCAGCGCGTTACGGCCAATCACGCAGCCGTGCAGAATGGCGCCGTGGCCGATGTGCCCGTCTTCTTCCACCACCGTGTCCTGCCCGGGGAAACCGTGCATGACGCAGTTATCCTGAATGTTCGCGCCATCTTTGACGACGATACGCCCAAAATCGCCGCGCAGGCTGGCGTTCGGCCCCACGTAAACCCCTTTGCCAAGGATCACATCGCCAATCAGTACGGCGGTCGGATGAACGTAGCTTTCCACTGGAACAACCGGGGTCATCCCGTCAATCTGGTAAATCGGCATGGCTTCTCCTGTTACGCTTCGGGTAATCCCCCAAAACGCTGGTAATAGAGCGGCCCCGGCGCGGGCAGTTCGCCCACCGAACTTTCGCCTTTTTCACTGACAAAAGCCTGCGCGCCTGGGGCAACGCGTTGATAAATGTTGATGCACAGCTGACGCGCCGTCTGCCCCAGCCAGTGCGCAGGCAGCAGCTCTTCCGGCAGCAGCGGATCTTTCAGCACCACCCGACGATAGAAGTGAATCAGCAGCAGGCGGATCTGGAAGCAGCGTTCCAGTGTCAGCTCCGCCGGTTCGGCGTCGCGCAGTAGCGCCAGCAGCGGGCGAAACAGCGTGATAAAAGCCTCATACATGGCGTTCTGTTCAGTCAGATGCCAGCACTCTTCCACGCGCTCACGCAGCGCAGCGCGGGAAAGCGCCAGCGGTGAGTGCGCCTCAAAGAAGATCACGTTTTCCGCCACGCCGGCTTCATGCAGCAACGACTGCACGTCGGCGAGTTTTTGCGACGGTGAGGCCAGCAGGCTGGGCGCAAGGACGCCAAACCCCTGCCAGATAAGCTGTTTTTTCACTTCGGCGAGGGTCTGTTTTTCCAGCCCTTCGGAAAGCAGGAGCAGCCAGGTGCCGTCCCATTCCGGCGCGCTGGCGCGGTAAATTTTGCTCTCGGCACGGCGGGTTAAGCGCAATCCTTTGTCGCTGAGGCGGTAGAAGCTGCGGCGGCCGATACGCACCACGTCCAGCCACTCTTCTTTGTTGAGGCGAAACAGCGCGGTACGCACGAAGCGTTCACCGAATCCCAGCCCTTCCAGCAGCGCAGCGACGCTGCCCAGCCAGACTTCCCCGCCGCGCTGGGATAGGCAGTCTCCGTATAGCGACGCAATCAGCGAGGTGCCGCTGATGGGCATCGCGGTCACCGCCTGTTGAATAAAGCTATCGAGTTTTTCCATATGATTCATACTGTTGTTATTTTTGTCCTTTTTGAATCATAGCACAGGAATAAAACAGCGAAACGTCAGGCGTTTGTAGACCGGATAAGGCAACGCCGCCATCCGGCAGCGTTGCGCTATTGTGCCTGATGGCGCTACGCTTATCAGGCCTACGAGAGTTAGCCGTTGGCAGCGGCTTTACGCAGGTCAAATACGCGGCAGGCCTTGCCTTCGGAGCGTGGAATGCTGCCGCAGTTAACGATGCTCACGTCCGTTGAAATGCCGACCATCGACTTAATGCGATGACGCAGGTGGTGGCAAATCTGGCAGCGCTGCTCGTGGCTCAGTACGAGGCTACTCTCTTTCAGCTCAACGCGAATCGAAAGTGAATCAAGATGCCCACGGCGATCGACTTCCAGCTGGTAGTGCGGCGCCAGATGTTCAATCTTGAGGATCTCTTCTTCCACCTGCGACGGGAAAACGTTCACGCCGCGAATAATCAGCATGTCGTCGCTGCGCCCGCTGATGCGATCCATCCGGCGCATAGTGCGGGCGGTGCCCGGCAGCAGGCGCGTCAGGTCGCGGGTGCGGTAACGAATTACCGGCAGCGCTTCTTTGGTGAGCGTGGTGAACAGCAGTTCGCCGTGCTCGCCGTCAGCCAGCGGCGTACCGTCGTCCGGGTTGACCACTTCCGGGAAGAAATGGTCTTCCCAGATGGTTGGGCCGTCGGCGGTTTCAATACACTCCATCGCCACGCCCGGCCCCATCACCTCAGACAGGCCATAGATATCCAGCGCGGTAATGCCCAGACGGCGTTCAATTTCCGCCTTCATGCCGGTGGTCCACGGCTCGGCGCCGAAGACGCCGGTACGCAGCGAACAGCCGCGCGCGTCGCCGCCCATCTGGCGTTCCAGCTCTTCAATCAGGTTCAGGCAGTAAGATGGCGTCACCATGATCATGTCAGGTTTGAAATCGCGGATCAGCTGCGCCTGTTTCTCGGTCTGGCCGCCGGACATCGGGATCACCGTCGCCCCTAAACGCTCGGCACCGTAGTGCGCGCCCAGGCCGCCGGTGAACAGGCCGTAGCCGTAGGCCACATGAATTTTATCCTTTGCCGAGCCGCCAGCGGCGCGCAGCGAACGGGCGACGATGTTCGCCCAGGTATCGATATCGTTCTGCGTGTAGCCAACGACGGTCGGTTTACCCGTCGTACCGGATGACGCATGAATACGCACAATCTGTTCCATCGGTACCGCGAAGGTATCGAACGGATAGTTATCGCGCAGGTCCTGCTTGGTGGTGCACGGGAATTTGCTCAGGTCGCTCAGCTCACGGAAATCAGCCGGGTGAACCCCCGCCGCATCAAATTTGCGGCGGTACATCGGCACGTTTTCATAGGCGTGTTTGAGCGTCCACTTCAGGCGCTCGGTCTGCAGAGCGACTAATTCGTCACGCGATGCGGTTTCAATCGGATCTAATGTTGTTATCGTTGTCATTTTGTAGGGTACTCGCAGGTCAATTCGCTCACACACGCTCGAGGATCAGGGCAATGCCCTGGCCCACGCCAATACACATCGTACACAGCGCATAACGTCCATTGCGTCGTTCCAGCTCCAGCGTTGCCGCCAGCGCCAGACGCACGCCGCTCATCCCCAGCGGGTGGCCTAAAGCGATGGCGCCACCGTTTGGATTCACGTGCGGCGCATCATCCGCCAGCCCCAGCTGCCGCATCACGCCCAGCGCCTGGGCGGCAAAGGCTTCGTTCAGCTCAATCACGTCCATATCGTTAATATTCAGCCCGGCACGCTCCAGCACTTTACGCACCGCCGGAACCGGCCCCAGCCCCATGTACTTCGGCTCAACGCCCGCCGTCGCCATCGCCACGATGCACGCCCGCGGCGTCAGTCCCTGTTCTTTTACCTGCTGTTCACTGGCGATAATCATCGCCGCCGCGCCGTCGTTCACGCCCGAGGCGTTGCCTGCCGTCACCACGCCGCCCTTGCGGAACGGGGTTTTCAACTGAGCAAGCTGTTCCATTGTGGTTTCCGCACGCGGGTGCTCATCGTCGCGCACCGCGCTGACCGCGCCCTTCTTACCGATAATCTGTACCGGTACGATTTCCTGCGCCAGAATGCCGTCACGCTGCGCTTTTGACGTGCGCTGCTGGCTGCGGTAGGCGAAGGCGTCCTGATCTTCACGGCTTATATTTAACAATTCGGCTACATTCTCCGCCGTTTCCGGCATGCTGTCAGTACCAAATTGTTGCTGCATGAGCGGGTTCACAAAACGCCAGCCGATGGTGGTATCGAACATTTCCGCCTGACGCTGGAACGGCGCGGTGGCCTTGCCCATGACGAACGGCGCGCGAGACATCGACTCGACGCCGCCGGCAATCAACAGATCCGCATCGCCCGCCTTAATGGCTCGTGCGGCAAAGCCGATGGCGTCCAGCCCGGAACCGCACAGACGGTTGATGGTGGTGCCCGCCACGCTGTGCGGATAACCCGCCAGCAACGTTGCCATATGCGCCACGTTACGGTTGTCTTCACCGGCCTGGTTGGCGCAGCCGAAAATCACATCGTCGATGGCGCTGGCATCCAGGCGCGGGTTGCGACGGAGCAATTCACGCAGCGGGATCGCCGCCAGATCGTCAGCGCGAACCCCCGCCAGCGCGCCGCCGTAGCGGCCAATCGGGGTACGAATTCCGTCACAAATAAAGGCGTCACGCATTAGGCTTCTCCTGTGATTGTGCCGCCGATGCGGTGCGATTTTCCGCGAAACAGGGCAACGGTTTTTTGCTGTTGATTAACAATCTCAATGTCGTAAACGCCGGTCAGCTTGCCCTGCTGTTTCACCCGCGCGGTGGCGGTCAGCAGATCGCCAGTGAAGGCCGGGCGCAGGAAATCGATGCTCGCCGCCGACGCCACCGCCGCCAGCCCCTGGCTGTTACAGGCGTAGGCAAAGGCGGTGTCCGCGAGCGAAAACAGCTGCCCACCGTGACAGGTCTGGTGGCCGTTGAGCATCGATGGCAGCACCGCCATCGTCATCTGCGCATAGCCTTCATCCATTTCGATAATCTCGATGCCCAGCGCGCGGGCGCAGGTATCTTTCTCGTACATGGCGCGGGCGTTGCGCCAGGCCTGGTTACTCATGACGCATCTCCAGCAGCGCCATCTGACGCAGTCGCGCACTTGGGCGGTAGCGTTCTTCGCCGTAGTGCTGTTGTAGGTTTTCCAGCAGGCGCAGCACGCGCCCCCAGCCAAGCGATTCACCCCAGGCAATCGGGCCGCGTGGGTAGTTCACCCCCAGACGCATAGCGGTATCGATATCATCCGCGCTGGCGACGCCTTTTTGCACCGCATCCAGCGCTTCGTTCGCCAGCATCGCTACCGTACGCCATACCAGCAGGCCGGGATAATCAGCAATGTGCAGAACCTTTTTGCCCTGCTGCTGGAGGTAGTACACCGCTTTGTCGGTTGCCGACTGTGGGTTGGTTTGCGCGCTCGCCAGTACGATCGTGTTGCCCGCCGCATGGTCATAAACCACCACCGGACGCTGATGCTGCACGCTTAAGGCCTGCGCGGTTTCACCGGTGGTTTCAAGGAGCAGCACATCATCCAGTTCAGTGACAACGTCACACTGAATGTTTTTTGCTGCATTTTCAGGCACTACCGCTGCAACAGCCAGATCAGGCGATACTTCAACAGGCCAGCGATAGACGCCGTGGCCGCTCTTCTTGCCCAGACGCCCGGCCAGCGCCAGCTCCTGCTGAAGCAGCGACGGCAGAAAACGGCGGTCCTGCCAGAAGGCGTTAAATACCGAACAGGTGACGGCAAAGTTGACGTCCTGACCAATCAGATCGGTCAGCGCCAGCGGCCCCATCGGGAAACCGCCGCCGTCGCGCAGCGCCGCGTCAATCACTTCCGGCGCGGCGACCTGTTCCTCCAGCGCCCGCCAGGCTTCGGCGTAATACGGGCGCGCCACGCGGTTGACAATAAAGCCCGGCGTGGAGCGGCAGCGCACCGGCTGTTTGCCCCAGGCGCTGACGCACTGGCAAAGCTGCTCGACCACTTCCGTGGAGGTGGCAAGGCCGCTCACCACTTCCACCAGTTTCATGACCGGTGCCGGGTTAAAGAAGTGCAGCCCCGCCACGCGTTCGGGATGTTTGATGCCCGCCGCAATGGCGGTAATGGAAATCGACGAGGTATTACTGGTCAGCAGCGTTGACGGTGAACAAATCTCCGCCAGTTGGCTGAACAGCGCCTGTTTAATCTCCAGGCGTTCCGAAGCGGCTTCAATCACCAGCTGCGCGTCGGCAAGCTGGTGTAATTCCGTCGCCGGTGTAATCCGCGCGAGCAGGGACTGCGCCAGCTCAGCGCTGATTTTCCCCCGGCTGACGCGGGCGTTGAGGCGCTCGGCAATGCCGTCGATAGCGCGGGTAATCGCCTCAGGCGAAATGTCATACAGCCGCACCGCGTGTCCGGCACTGGCCGCCACTTCGACGATCCCGGCCCCCATGGTGCCGCCGCCAATCACGGCGACGGTGTGAAGAGTCTGGCTCATGGCTTATTTCCCGCTGAACTGTGGCTGACGTTTGGCGAGGAAGGCGCTGACGCCTTCGCGATAGTCGTCGCTGCGACCGGCCATGCGCTGGTAGTCGCGCTCAAGCTCAAGCTGCTGATCCAGCGTATTGGTTTCGGAAAGCTGCAAAGCTTTCTTAATTAACCCCAGCCCATAGGTCGGCTGCGTAGCAAAATGACGCGCCATGGCTAACGCAGTGTCTTTCAGTTCAGCGTCGTCCACCACCTGCCAGATCATCCCCCACTGCGCAGCCTGTTCGGCGCTGAGGTTATCGCCCAGCATCAGCAGGCCGACGGCGCGAGCGCGGGTGGTCACACGGGGCAGCAGCCAGCTACCGCCGCAGTCCGGCACCAGGCCAAGCTTGCTGAAGGCCATCACAAACTTCGCCGAACGCGCGGCCAGCACGATATCGCAGCCCAGCGCTAACGTTGCACCCGCCCCGGCGGCCACGCCGTTAACGGCGCAGATAACCGGTTTTGGCAACGCGGCTAAACGACGCACCAGCGGGTTATAAAAACGCTCCACCGACATGCCCAGATCCGGCGCAGGGCCGCTTGGGTCAACGTTACGGTCGTTCAGATCCTGTCCGGCGCAAAAACCGCGCCCGGCACCGGTAATCAGCAGGCAGCGAATGGTGTCGTCGCGCTCGGCCTGTTTCAGGCAGTTGGCGAGCTGCTGGTGCATCACGTCATTAAAGCTGTTGAGTCGGTCTGGGCGGTTCAGGGTGAGGGTCATTACACCCTGTTCCACTTCGCTGAGAATGAATGCGTCCACGATTAGCGTCCTTTAAATTCCGGGGTACGTTTTTCTAAAAAGGCGCTCACGCCTTCACGACGATCTTCGGTACCGCTGAGCAGCGTAAATAACTGACGTTCCTGCACCAGACCGGCCTGTAAGCCCACTTCATGCGCCAGACGCAGCGACTGTTTCGCCGCCCGCAGCGCCAGCGGCGAGTGGCGAGCGATGTTTGCAGCCAGCTTCAAGGCGTATTCATCGGAGAGGTTCGCCGGATGAATGTCGCTCACCAGCCCAGCCTGCTGTGCGCGTTCGGCGTCAATGCCTTCGCCGCTCAGCACCATCCGACTCGCCAGCGCTTTGCCAACACTGCGAATAAGACGTTGCGTGCCGCCTGCGCCCGGCATGGTACCGAGGGTAATTTCCGGCAGGCCAAAACGGGCGTTATCGCCGGCAATCACCAGGTCACACAGCAGCGCCAGCTCGCAGCCCGCGCCCAGCGCGTAGCCGTTCACCACCGCAATCAGCGGCTTGTTGAAGGCGTCGATGCGCGCCCACAAACGGGGACGAATATCGTCGAAGGTGGCGGGCAGGTCTTTTTCGGCCATTTCGTTGAGATCGGCACCGGCCGCGAAATAGCGCGGGTTGCCGCTAATCACGCAGACGCTCACCGTCGGATCGGCCGCCGCGCTTTCCAGCGCTTCGGCAAGCAGCAATAGCAGCGTATTGTTCAGGGCATTACGCGCCTGCGGGCGGTTCAGCGTCAGCTGCAGCACGCGGTCATGACGGGTAATCAGCAGTTCGCTCATGCCGTCCCCCGTGCGTCAAAGTCGACCACCACATCCGCGCTTTTGGGCAGCGCCTGGCAGCTCAGCACATAGCCCGCCGCCACTTCATCGGCTTCCAGACTATAGTTAGCGGCCATTGCCACTTCGCCCTGCACCACTTTGCATTTACAGGTGGCGCACACGCCGCCTTTACAGGCAAACGGCAGGTCTGCGCCCTGACGCAGCGCGGCGTCAAGAATGCTGTCATCTTCGGCAGAGAGGGCAATCAGGCGGTCGCGACCGTCCTGGCGAATGGTCACTGTGCGGCCTTCTGCCTGTACGCCGGTGGCCCGCTTAACGCTGGTGCCAGGCGTGTTGAAACGCTCAAGATGAATGGATTTCTCCGGCACGCCCAGTTCGCGCAGCGCCACTTCGGCTTCGTCCATCATCGCCGACGGGCCGCAGATAAACGCGTCGTCAAAACGGCTAAAATCGAGCAGGGTTTTACCCAGCGCACGCAGCTTGTCGCCGTCAATGCGCCCTTGCAGCAGGTCGCTGTCCATCGACTCCTGGCTGAACAGATGCACCACCTGCAAACGCTGCGGGTAGCGATCTTTCAGGTCAGCCAGCGCCTGGCGGAACATCATGCTGTGGCTGCTGCGGTTACCGTAGATAAGCGTAAACCGGCTGTCCGCTTCGGTCGTCAGCGTGGCTTCGATAATCGCCATCATCGGCGTAATGCCGGACCCGGCGGCAATCGCCAGATACTCGGCCTGGCGTTCGGCCTGTGGCTGATAGCCAAAATGGCCCTGCGGCACCATCACCTCCAGCGCCATACCCTGCTGGATATCGCGCTGGGCATAGCGGGAAAAACGGCCGCCGTCGATGGCTTTCACCGCCACGCTGATTTCAGACGGCGAGCGGCTACGGCAGATGGAGTAGCAGCGCCGCAGCTCTTCACCGCCGAGGCGGGCTTTCAGCGTCAGATGCTGGCCCGGGCGGAAGGCGTAATCGTTGCGCAGCGCCTCAGGAATAGCAAAAGTGATGGTCACCGCATCACGGGTTTCCGGCTCAACGTTTGCCACGGTAAGCGAATGAAATGTTGTCATCGCAGCCTCAAATACATTTAAAGTAATCAAAGGGTTCACGGCAGCTGTCGCAGCGATACAGCGCTTTACAGGCCGTGGAACCGAATTCACTAATCAGCGAGCTGTGGGTGCTGCCGCAGCGCGGGCAAACCACGTCTTTCGGCATCTCGCCGGCGTGGCAGGCATGGGCCTGCGGCGGGCTGATACCGTACTGGCGCAGGCGTTCGCGGGCATCCGGGCTCATCCAGTCGGTGGTCCATGGCGGATCGAGCTGTAGCACAATATGTACCGGCGTGTAGCCATGCGTGGTCATCACCGTACGAATCTCACCCAACAGGTGCTCGGTAGCCGGGCAGCCCGAGTAGGTTGGCGTAAAGCCAATCACCCAGCCGTCGCCGAGGCGTTCAACCCGGCGTACCATCCCCAAATCGGTAATGGTCAGCACCGGCACTTCCGGGTCGGGGATCGCGCTTAACAGTCCCCACACGGTGCGCACTTCGGCGGGTGCGATATCGGCAAGACGTTGCATAGCCACCTCCTGTTACCACTGCTGTCCAGGGTACGAACGCTGTAAATACTGCATCTCTGCCAGCATCGGACCGAGATGCTCACTGTGCAGCCCCTGCTTACCGCCGCTGCGGAACGCCGCCTCCTGGGGAATTTGCAGGCCGGAATCAAGCAGCGCGGTGTGGACCGTTGCCTGCCATTCCGCCTGGAGCGTGCGCGGATCGACGGCGATCCCCTGCTCGCTCAGGTCAATTTCCAGCGCATCGGCAACGAACAGTTCACCGGTATAGCGCCACAGGTTATCGACCGCCTGCTGCATACGCTGCGTCGAGAGCGCGGTGCCGTTGCCCAGACGTTCCAGCCAGCCGCGGCTGAAGCGCTGGTGATAACGCACCTCTTTCAACCCTTTGGCCGCAATGGCGGCGAGCTGCGCGTCGCGGCTATAGACCAGACGGCTGAACAGCGCCACGTGCCAGACGTCGATAAAGAACTGGCGGGCAATGGTGTCGGCAAAGTTGCCGTTCGGCTGTTCAACCAGCAGCAGATTGCTGAACTGGCGTTCATCGCGGCCGAAGGCCAGCGTGTCTTCGTCGCCGTTACCGTTCAGTTCGGCGGCGTAGCTGAGAAAATTGCGCGCCTGTCCCAACAGATCGAGACCGATATTGGCCAGCGCCAGGTCGATTTCCAGCTCCGGTGCGTGGCCGCACCATGCGCCTAAACGCTGTGCCAGGATCAGGCCGTTATCGCCCAGACGCAGGGCATAGGTTGCAACGGGATTGAGAGTCGTCATCGTTGCCTCACATATGTTCCATGCCGTCCGGCACGGTGTAGAACGTCGGGTGGCGGTAGACTTTGCTTTCTGCCGGATCGAAGAATTCACCGCGATCCTCCGGCTGCGAGGCAACAATTTCACTCGCCTTCACGACCCAAATAGAGCAGCCTTCGCTGCGGCGGGTGTACGCATCGCGGGCGTTCTCCAGCGCCATCTGGTCATCGGCGGCATGCAGGCTGCCCACGTGACGATGCGACAGACCCTGCTTGCTGCGGACAAACACTTCGTATAACGGCCAGTATGTTTTGCTCATGGTTCTCTCCTTACGCCGCATCGCGGGCCTGTTGTTTTTGGGCATGCGCCAGCGCAGCTTCGCGCACCCATGCCCCCTCTTCCCAGGCCTTGCGCTTGGCGCCCAGACGTTCGTGGTTGCAAATACCACGGCCGCTGATGACCTCATTCAATTCCTGCCAGTCAATCTCGCCGAAACGGTAGTGACCGGTTTCTTCGTCGTAGCGCAGATCGGCATCCGGCACGGTCATCCCGAGGATTTCAACCTGCGGAACGGTGTTATCCACAAAGCGCTGGCGCAGTTCGTCGTTGGAATGCAGTTTGATTTTCCACGCCATACTGCGGGCGCTGTTCGGCGAGTTGTCGTCGCTCGGCCCGAACATCATCAGCGCGGGCCACCAGAAACGGTTGATCGCATCCTGGAGCATCTGCCGCTGTTCTTCGCTGCCCGCCGCCAGCGCCATACAGGCTTCAAAGCCCTGACGCTGGTGGAAGCTCTCTTCTTTGCAGATTTTGACCATCGCCCGGGCATACGGACCGTAAGAGGTACGGCACAGCGCCACCTGGTTGACGATGGCTGCGCCGTCGACCAGCCAGCCGATCACGCCAATATCCGCCCAGCTGAGCGTGGGGTAGTTAAAGATGGAGGAGTACTTCATCTGCCCATCGAGCATTTTCTGATACAGGTCTTCGCGGGCGCAGCCGAGGGTTTCTGCAGCACTGTAGAGGTACAAACCATGGCCAGCCTCATCCTGCACTTTCGCCAGCAGAATCGCCTTGCGGCGCAGCGTTGGCGCACGGGTGATCCAGTTACCTTCCGGCAGCATGCCAACAATTTCCGAGTGCGCATGCTGACCAATCTGGCGGATCAGCGTCTTGCGGTACGCATCCGGCATCCAGTCCTGCGCCTCGATGGCGGTGTCCTGCGCGATGCGCTGGTCAAAGCGTTGTTCTTCTGTCACGTCATCACCTTTATGATTCCGATAAATCAAACAATTCATTTTTTGTGAATCATGTTTTTTTGTAAAAGTTACACTCTGGTTAAATAAAACCACAAATTTTGTTTGTGGATTTTGTGATGCGCACCGCAAAGCCTTTTAGTTTATTCAGCAAATTCAGAACCATAATCAATAAAGGTAAAGTGTTCGCGATCGCATTGTTAATAAATTATTAAAATCACGCTTGCATTTTGTGATTCATAAAAGAACTATTTATGGCGAGATTACGTAACATATCTGGAGATTTACGATGCAGCAGTTAGCCAGCTATTTATCCGGCGCCTGGCAGACCGGCCGGGGCCGCACCCGCACCATCCATCACGCCATTACCGGCGAGCCGCTTTGGGAAGTGACGAGCGAAGGGCTGGATATGGCGCAGGCGCGCCGCTTTGCCATTGAACACGGCGGCAAAGCGTTACAGGCAATGACCTTTATTGAACGCAGCGCGATGCTAAAAGCGGTAGCAAAGCATCTGATGGAACTGAAGGCCGACTTCTATGCCATCTCCACCGAAACCGGCGCCACGCGCGGCGACAGCTGGGTGGATATTGAAGGCGGCATCGGCACGCTTTTCACCTATGCCAGCCTCGGCGGGCGTGAGCTGCCGGATGATGTGCTGTGGCCGGAAGATGAGCTGATTCCGTTGTCCAAACAGGGCGGCTTTGCCGCGCGCCACGTGCTGACCTCCAAATCCGGCGTTGCGGTACATATCAACGCCTTTAACTTCCCCTGCTGGGGGATGTTAGAAAAGCTGGCGCCGACCTGGCTTGCCGGCATGCCCGCGATCGTTAAACCGGCGACCGCCACCGCGCAGCTGACGCAGGCGATGGTCAAAGCCATTGTCGACAGCGGGCTGGTGCCGGACGGCGCAATAAGCCTGATCTGCGGCGGCGCGGGCGATCTGCTGGATAATCTGGATAGCCAGGACGTAGTGACCTTTACCGGCTCTGCGCATACCGGGCAGCAATTGCGCGTACATCCGAATCTGGTGGCGAAATCTGTGCCCTTTACCATGGAAGCGGATTCGCTGAACTGCTGCGTACTGGGCGACGATATCACCCCGGAGCAGCCGGAGTTTGCGCTGTTTATTCGCGAAGTGGTGCGCGAAATGACCACCAAAGCCGGGCAGAAATGTACCGCCATTCGCCGCATTATCGTGCCGCAGGCGCAGGTGAAAGCCGTCAGTGAAGCGCTGATTGCCCGCCTGCAAAAGGTGGTGGTCGGCGATCCGGCGCAGGAAGGCGTGAAGATGGGCTCGCTGGTCAACGCAGAGCAACGTCAGGATGTGCAGGACAACGTGAATCGCCTGGTGGAAGCCGGATGTGAAGTGCTGCTTGGCGGTAAGGCGGATCTCCACGCCGCTGGCGCGTTCTTCCCCCCTACGCTGCTGTTCTGCCCGCAGCCGGATGAAATCAGCGCCGTGCATGCGATTGAAGCCTTTGGCCCGGTGGCAACGCTGATGCCGTATCAGAACAGCGAACACGCCCTGACGCTGGCGCGCGCCGGTGAAGGTAGCCTGGCCGGCACGTTGGTGACGGCGAGCAGCGAACTGGCGCGAGAGTTTATCCTCGGTGCAGCCCGCGCCCACGGGCGTATTCAGGTGCTGAACGAAGAATCTTCCGCTGAGTCCACCGGCCACGGCTCACCGCTGCCACAGCTGGTCCACGGCGGCCCGGGACGTGCGGGAGGCGGCGAAGAGCTTGGCGGCCTGCGCGCGGTGAAGCACTACATGCAGCGTACCGCCATTCAGGGCAGCCCAACCATGCTGGCCGCCGTTAGCCAGCAGTGGGTGCGCGGCGCGCAGGTCACGGAAGATCGTATTCACCCGTTCCGCAAATATTTCGAAGAGATCCAACCCGGCGATAGCCTGCTGACTCCACGCCGCACGCTGACCGAAGCGGATATCGTCAATTTTGCCTGTCTGAGCGGCGATCACTTCTACGCCCATATGGACAAAATCGCCGCTGCCGAGTCTATTTTCGGCGAACGCGTGGTGCACGGCTATTTCCTGATTTCCGCCGCTGCCGGTCTGTTTGTAGACGCGGGCGTTGGCCCGGTTATCGCCAACTACGGAATGGAAAACCTGCGCTTTATCGAGCCGGTCAAACCGGGCGATACCATCCAGGTGCGCCTGACCTGCAAGCGTAAAACGGTCAAACGCCAGCGCAGCGCCGAAGAGAAAGCGACCGGCGTGGTCGAATGGGCGGTAGAAATTTTCAACCAGCACCAGCAGGCGGTGGCGCTGTATTCCATTCTGACGCTGGTTGCGCGTCAGCACGGGGATTTCCCGGCGTAAGTTGGCCTATTGCCTGATGGCGCTTCGCTTATCAGGCCGACAAAGCCATCCGGCAACACAAACACCTATGCCTCTGCGGAGGCATTTTTTGTATCTGGCAAAACTGACAAATAACCTGGCAAGCGCAGGCAAACACCGGATGACCATCGGCTGTTAGGTTAAGACACTGGAACTGAAAAGCCTGGCACGGCACAACATAACGATAAGATGAGGTCACAATGTCTAAAGCTTTGATTCGATCTAACCGAAAAACAGCGCTCGCGCTGGCTATCGCCCTGTGTTGCGTCGGGCCCGCCACGGCTTTCGCCCACGGCGGCGAAGCGCACAT
The DNA here is from genome assembly GCF_036759865.1 of Kluyvera genomosp. 2. Classification (NCBI taxonomy): domain Bacteria; kingdom Pseudomonadati; phylum Pseudomonadota; class Gammaproteobacteria; order Enterobacterales; family Enterobacteriaceae; genus Kluyvera; species Kluyvera genomosp. 2. The sequence continues at coordinate 194,379 of NZ_JAPKIA010000007.1, read as the reverse complement.
GATGCCAATGGACAAAACGCTGCAGGAATTTGGCGCCGACGTGCAGTGGGACGACTATGCGCAGATGTATACCCTGATTAAAGACGGGGCGTTCGTGAAGGTCAAACCGGGCGCCAAAACTGCCATCGTCAACGGGAAAACGCTGACCTTGCAGGTACCGGTGGTGATGAAAAAAGGCAAAGCCTGGGTGTCAGAGACCTTTATCAACGACGTTTTCCAGTCTGGCCTCGATCAAACCTTCCAGGTCGAAAAAGTCCCACACCCGCTGAACTCGCTGTCATCCGCTGAGATTGGCGAAGCGGTCACTATCGTCAAAGCCGCGCCGGAATTCCAGCCGAATACCCGCTTCACCGAAATTTCTCTGCATGAACCGGATAAAAAAGCCGTATGGGAATTTGCCCTGAAAGGCACGCCGGTAAATGCACCGCGCACCGCCGATGTGGTGATGCTTGACGGTAAGCACGTGATTGAAGCGGTGGTCGATCTGCAAAATAAAAAGATCCTCTCCTGGACGCCTATCAAAGATGCCCACGGGATGGTGCTGATTGACGATTTCGTCAGCGTGCAGAACATCATAAACGCCAGCACCGAGTTTGCTGACGTACTGAAAAAACACGGTATTAAAGACACCACCAAAGTCATCACCACGCCGCTGACCGTCGGTTATTTCGACGGGAAAGACGGCCTTAAGCAGGACGCGCGACTGCTGAAAGTGGTGAGCTATCTCGATACCGGCGACGGCAACTACTGGGCGCACCCGATTGAAAACCTGGTGGCGGTGGTTGACCTTGAGCAGAAGAAAATCATCAAGATTGAAGAAGGCCCGGTGATCCCGGTGCCGATGGAATCTCGCCCGTTTGATGGCCGCGATCGGGTGGCAAAAACGGTGAAACCGCTGGAAATTATCGAGCCGGAAGGCAAAAACTACACCATCACCGGCGATATGGTCCACTGGCAGAACTGGGACTTCCACCTGCGGTTGAATTCCCGCGTCGGCCCGATTCTCTCCACCGTGACCTATAACGACAACGGCAAAAAACGCCAGGTGATGTACGAAGGGTCGCTCGGCGGGATGATTGTCCCATACGGTGACCCGGACGTTGGCTGGTACTTCAAAGCCTACCTGGATTCCGGCGATTACGGCATGGGCACCCTGACCTCGCCTATCGCTCGCGGCAAAGACGCGCCAAACAACGCCGTCCTGCTGGATGAAACCATTGCTGATTACACCGGCACGCCAACGACGATCCCTCGTGCGGTGGCGATTTTCGAACGCTATGCCGGGCCAGAGTATAAGCACCAGGAGATGGGCCAGCCGAACGTCAGCACCGAACGCCGTGAGCTGGTAGTGCGTTGGATCAGTACCGTAGGTAACTACGACTACATCTTCGACTGGGTATTCCACGAAAACGGCACCATCGGCATCGATGCTGGCGCAACCGGTATTGAAGCGGTAAAAGGCGTGAAGGCGAAAACCATGCACGACCCAAGCGCCAAAGATGACACCCGTTACGGGACGCTGATCGACCATAATATCGTCGGCACCACTCACCAGCATATTTACAACTTCCGCCTCGATCTCGACGTGGACGGTGAAAACAACAGCCTGGTGGCGATGGACCCGGAAGTGAAGCCGAACACCAGCGGCGGCCCGCGTACCAGCACGATGCAGGTGAATCAGTACACCATCGAGTCTGAGCAAAAAGCGGCGCAGAAATTCGACCCGGGCACCATTCGTCTGCTGAGCAACACCACCAAAGAGAACCGGATGGGGAATCCGATTTCGTATCAGATTATCCCTTACGCGGGCGGCACTCACCCGGCAGCGACCGGCGCCAAGTTTGCCCCTGATGAGTGGATTTACCATCGTCTGAGCTTTATGGATAAGCAGCTGTGGGTGACCCGCTATCATCAGGATGAACGCTATCCGGAAGGCAAGTACCCGAACCGTTCCGTACACGACACCGGGCTGGGGCAATATGCGAAAGATGACGAATCCTTGAGCAACCAGGACGACGTGGTCTGGATCACCACCGGCACTACCCACGTGGCGCGCGCCGAAGAGTGGCCGATTATGCCGACCGAGTGGGCTCATGCGCTGCTGAAGCCGTGGAACTTCTTTGACGAGACGCCGACCTTAGGCGAGAAGAAGAAGTAATTTGTGATAACGCGCCGCCAGATTGCCTGGCGGCGCTTTTTGTGGTCATTCCCGCCGCGATCGCAGATTGGCTATCTGTTTATCGACACAGCGACGCACAATCTCATCAGTATTGGTCAAAACATCCCAGCCATCAAATGCCCCATAGCGCTGCTGAAATGTCACCGCAGGCGCTGACGTCAGACGCATCTTCGCCCCGTATGGGCGAATAATTTCAATTTAAATGCGAGAATATCAAGAAAATGTATTTAACGCTGATATTATACGCAATACAAAATATGACACATGATATATTAAAACCAGTCCGAAACGTTTAAATAAATTCAATTAAACGCATATCAACATCATGCATAATATATCAATAAAAAATAATTCCCTGTCAATCTAAAATATTAAAAGCAATCGCCGATAAATAAATTGCACACAGCCCGTGTGACTAAGCCATTATCGAAGGAGAGTTATTATGTCTGATTTTGCTCTGGTCCTGAATGATATGCGCGATCACTATAAGAAGAATTTAGGCAAGAAAAGCGTCACCCGGTTCCGACCGGTAGAGGAAGTGCACGACGATATTTTGTTTGCCGCAGTAACGGATGACGTTGCCGTATCTGGCGAAGAAGTACTGGCACAGCTTAAAATCACCGCCAAGGCAGGCGCCACGGCAACCGCTACCGCAATCCAAAATGGCATTACTGACGCCACCGGCGTCCTCAAGGACCACGGAGCGACATCGTCTGCTGTCGATGATTTTATCAGTAAAATGAACAAGCAAAGGGAAGATGCTAAACAGAACGCCAGTAAAACGATTGATAAGATTTATGACGAAGCGATCAGTATCGGCAAAGAGCATCCGAAGTTGCAGGGTTTAATTGCCGGTCTCATGGACACGGTTAGCCAGTTATTCCATGAGCTGGTGAGTAAAATTGTCGACTTTGTGGCGGGCATCGTGAAATCCGTCGTAGCGTGGCTAAACACCGCATGGAAAAGCATCAACACGTTCTTCTCAAGCGTTGGCAGCTGGGTCTCCGGCTGGTTTTAAGCCGTTAATCCCAGAATAAAAAACCGCCATCCTGCGGAGTGCGTCAATTTTGCGCCTCCGCTTCAACGCTGCCACTGCGCGTTGGTGATTCAGCGCATTGCGATACCATGAGAATGCCTGTGTTATCAGGTTGATGTAAAATCTTATCCTGCCATTAAGCCAAAGTACGATTTATTCAGTAAAGCCTGCCGCAGGATAGCGGCAATACCGTGCTGCGCAATCAGATAATCCCCTTTATTTATATGCGTTTTTTTCACCCACAAATGGGCGACTTTTTTTTGTTCAGCTACAATAAAATTTAGCTCAACTCAAATAATGGACGCGATCGTTTTCAACGCACAGGCCCAGAGGGATACAACTAACTCACTGATTTAAATGAGGTTAAAAATAAAACAGAAATATTAAACTCATAATAGCCAGACAGCATATGTAAATAGAATGCTAACTAAATTATAATTCTTTCACATCTGATAGATAGGTAAGGTTAGTATGCGATTCATTGTCATGTTGTTAAGCATTGTGGTCTGCGCGCAGGTCTGGGCGGGCGAACTTCCCAAACCTACAGGGAAAGTCCTGCTAACACTGTCCGGCAATATCGAAAATACAAATGGTAGCGGTAAAGCGGCTCTGGATATCGCGGGTCTGGAGAAACTGGGCATGGTCAGTTTCCAGACAACCTCTCCCTGGTATAATGGGCGCACGACCTTTACGGGTATTCCCGTACAGAAATTAATGGATTATGTCGGCGCGAAAGGTTCCGTTGTTAAGGTCACCGCGCTTAATGACTACACCACCGTTATCCCGCTCAGCGATTTCAAGAAGTACAACGTGATCCTCGCTTTAAAAATCAACGGCGAGTATATGCGCATCCGTGACAAGGGGCCGTTATTCATTGTGTATCCCTATGACAGTCTGCCGGAACTGAATAATCAGATTTATTATTCCAGATCCGCATGGCAAGTCAGCAGAATGAATATTGAGTAAGGGTTCAGAAGCGCATTATGAACAGAATACTGGCGGCCATCATTTTTTCTCTTTTTATTTCTACGGGATATATTTCTTTCCTTGTGCATGAAAGGCAACAAGAGTTACAAAAGCTGACCCACTACACCGATTCATGGTCTGCTGCACAGCTGGTGTCAGAATATTACCGCTTCGAATCGTCGTTAGGCCTGTACACCATCGATGACACCATGCCCCTCGATGCGGTGCGTCTACGCCTCGATATAATGCTCAGCCAGAGTGCTTTACTGAAAGAAGGCGACCTGGGGCACTACATTGATAGCAATAAACCGCATCATTTACTGGCGGTGAAGCTGGAGGAGATTCTTGACTATCTGGACGCGAATCTTGAGAAGATGGACCGCCCGGAGCTCCAGGCATACCTGAAAAAAATGCATGCGCTTGATACCCCACTGGGCCGCCTGTCGTCCGGTGCCTTGAATAAAGATGTTAACTCAATTAATAACGCCAACCTCAAAATTCAAACGCTGTATTATATTTACTCAGCGACATCGGTCCTGCTGATAATACTGAGTGCGATACTGGGCGTTCTGATATTTTATCAGAACAGGAACATCCTGAAGGCGCACCTTCAGGTGAAAAGCCTGGCTGAAGAGTTGCAAAAATCGAAAGAAAAGCTGCAAATCCAGAATGCGAAACTGGAATATGACGTATTCCATGACTCTCTGACTCAGATGAATAACCGTCATTTCTTCTGGGGAAATTTGAATAGGACTATCGACATCGCCAAAGAAAACAACACCTCGGTCACCGTGATGTTGTTCGATCTGGACTGCTTCAAGGAAGTTAATGACACCTATGGTCATGATGTCGGTGACATCTTATTACGCCAGATCTCCCATCGGCTGAGCGCGATAAACTTTACCTCCGACGCGCTGTATCGCTTAGGTGGCGACGAATTTGCGTTTCTCTCGAGCGGTCTGACCGAAAATCGTGCCGTGTTGCTGGCGCAAAAAATCAGTGAATCCGTCAACCAGCCCTACACCATCTATAACTCGATTATCAATATCACCACCTGCGTCGGGATTGTTATCTCAGAAACGGAACGTCGCCCGGACTATCTGTACAAGTTCGCCGATTTGGCCCTTTATGAAGCCAAAAATGAAGGCGCAGGCAAGATTAAAGTCTTCCGTCAGCGCATGTTGGACAAGCTGCAGGAACGCCGGACCCTTGAGCATGATATGGCGCTTGCGCTCGTGAATAAAGAATTTGTGGTTTATTATCAACCCATTGTGGATTCATTCAGTCGCGAGATTTACAGCTATGAAGCCCTGATTCGCTGGGTGCATCCGTCAAAAGGGCTGATGTCACCGGACAGTTTTATTCCCGTTGCGGAAAAAACCGGCATGATCAACGAAATGGGAAGATCGGTGCTGGAGATGGCCTGCCGGGAGGCAGCTTCGTGGGCGATTCCGGCCAAAATATCCGTCAACGTCTCTCCGGTGCAGCTCAGCAGCAAAGGCTTTGCCGGCATCGTGCTGTCTATTTTGAAAGAAACCGGGCTACCGGCGGACCGCCTTGAGCTAGAGGTCACGGAAACCGCGCTGTTTACCGAGAGCAATACGCCGATGAATACGCTCAACAAGCTCAGATCCCTGGGCGTAACCATCGCCATCGATGACTTTGGCACCGGCTACTCTTCTTTGTCACGACTGAGCAGGCTGTCCTTCGACAAAATCAAAATAGACAAATCTTTTGTGCACTCGATATCCACCCAGGAAGACGCCCTGAATATTATCAAGCTCATCACCGGCATGGCTAAATCGCTCAACATGAAGGCGGTTGCAGAAGGGGTGGAAACGCTGGAACAGCTGGAAAGCCTGCAGGCGCTGGGCTGTGATTTCGCCCAGGGTTATCTGTTCAGTAAACCTCAGCCCTATATCGATGACGCGGTTAAATATCGAAAATTCCCCCTGTCATCGTAAAAGCGCTGCTGCCCTGCTATTGATGGATGGACCGAACAGGCCATCGTGCGTCATTAGCCAGGGCGGCATGCCATTGTTGATTTCATTCCGCCTTTATTACGCAGAAATACAGGGTTAACCGGAATGGCCTGTTTGCGGGTCGTTATTGCCGCGGTCTGCGTAATATAATCGCGGAAGTGCGGCATTTGCCGGTGCTGCTGATAATCTTCTTCGCTCGCATAAACCTCATAAAAATACCAGCGACAGGCATTCGTGACGTCCGTTGCGGCATACATGGCAAGCACGCCGTGCTCCACGTCGAGCGAAGTCGCCATTTCCGGCAACACGCTATTTTTGAATGCGATCTGGAATTCCGGCTTCACCTCCACAATCACCAGATTATTGATGGTTCGTTCATCCTGAATAACGTGCTTATCACCGACAAATTGAGGTACCAGCGTGATTTTCTGTTTCTGCTCGATAATCTCCGCGGCATTGGCGGCGAATGTCTTATAAGCTGCGCCATTCAGATGCTGGTAATAAGCGTCATCGTCATTATAGAGTTCGACCATATAAGCTCGTCGCAGATCATCCTTGTGTTTCAGGGCATACATTGCCAGCGTGCCAACTTCGCTACTGATAGAGGCTGAAATGGTTTGCTCCGCGATCTCATCATAGCGAGCGCTCTGATTGGCTTTAACGATAAGTTCATAAAGATTGATCGCGATATTCTGCATATTGACCCCTTTGTCAACGTCACACGGTAAAGTCGGCCGTCAGCGGCTGGCAAAAAATGCCCGATCGCCCTACGCTGCCGGTTGGCTGCGGGATGTCTGCCCCTTCGCCGAGAGCCCCTGCAAAACAGCCACCAGCCTGGCGGCATGTTCTCTGGCCTGCGTTTTTTGCTGCGCAATTTTATCTGCATCCCTGTCGGCATAGCTGATTCCGCAGGTGTAAACCGGGTCTAATAATTCAAGATTACACAGCCTTGCCGTGGTCTCAAAGGGGATTAAATAGTCCTCAACCGCGTGGCCGAAGAGCCCCTGCGCGTCATACAGCGACGCTGGCGCGCCCGTGGTAAACGAAAGTAGCAGCTTTTTACCGCCCAGTTTTGCCCTTGAACCATGGGCAAAGCCATGTACAAAAACCTCATCCAGCCAGCGCTTCATCAGCCCCGGCAGGCCGTACCAGGAAAATGGAAACTGCCAGACGATAATATCTGCCTTCAACAGGCTTTCCTGCTCAGCGAGAATATTGATTTTCCCGTCAGGATACAGGCTGTCCAGGCGACGAATTTCAGCATCAGGCAGCGCCGCGGCGATTTCGCCCATAATAGTGGCATTCGCGATGGAATGGTTCAGGTCAGGATGCCCGGAAATAATGGTAATATTTTTCATATTCAATGCGTTAGTTAGCTGTATGTGTATCGTAAAGTCAGTATAGACCTGGCCTATTATTATTTTTAGACGAGTAATAACTTAATCTCTTTTAGCTAAAAACGAATAATCACCGCCCGGTCTGGCAAAGGTGCGGGGGCACGTTGGTGCTGACCAACAGACCGCCCGTCGCGCCTGGAGCCATCGTGCCCGCCTACTTTTGATCTTTAAATTCCGCACTAAACAAGTCTTCCCAGTTCACAAATGAACCCAGCGGGATGCATTCGAACGACAGCAGATTTGCCTTTGCCAGCGGGAACTCAGCCATCGTTTCCATCGCCTCATCTACCGAGTCGCATTCCAGAAAAATGGCAACGCCGGGCCGGTCCTGGCGGAAATAGATATCGCGGATAAACCCGGCTTTATAAAGCCCCCAGGCGTGCAGCGCTTCAGCGGTCAGATGCGGCGCATACTGCTCAAGCGTGGCGCCGGCGGCGGGAACATCCAAACATAAAATTCTCATAACGGTCTCCTGAACACAGTTACCAGTGGGAAGTGGCTGAAGTATAATTGCTTGTATTCAGGAAGATTAGGTGCCGATGGGCTTAAGCATATTTAGCCTATAGTTAAGAATAAGTCGGGGATTTACTCAGGATGACAGCATGAATAATGCGATTTATAACCAGATACGCATATTTCAGAGCATTGCTCGCGAAGGCAGTATTTCCGCGGCCGCGCGAAAGCTGGAAATTACGCCGCCCTCGGTCAGCCATGCCCTCAAGCTGCTGGAACAGCATCTCGGCCACCCTCTTTTTGTCCGTACCACTCGGCGTATTGAGCTGACGGAAGCAGGCCAACAGCTGCTTGAGCAAACTACCGCAGCGGTGGACTCGCTGGAGAAATCGCTGGAAAGCCTGCGCGACCAGAATCGGGAACCTTCTGGCCTGGTGCGGATTACGCTTTCACGCTTCGCCTATCTGTTGATTCTGAAACCCGCAATGGCCGGCTTCTGCCAGCAATACCCGGGTATCCAGCTGGAGATATCGGTCTATGACGGTACCGTGAATATTATCGACGACCGTTTTGACCTCGGCATTCGTTTCGGCGATATTCTCGACGGCGGCGTCGTTGCCCGTCCGCTAATGAAATCGTTCCGTGAAGGGTTGTATGCTTCTGCGGCCTATCTCGCCGAATATGGCGTGCCTGAAGTGCCGGACGATCTCAACCGTCACCGGTTAATTGGCTACCGCTTTATCACCAACAATCGTATCCTGCCGCTTATTCTGAACGACAACGGCGAACCGCTGACCGTTGAGATGCCCAGCCAGCTCATCAGCAACGATATTGAGGTGATGGCCGACGGTATTCGGCATAATCTGGGGATTGGTCGTCTGTTTGAACCGGTTTATCAGTTACAGCCCGACCGGGAGAAATTTATCCCCGTCATGGAGCGCTACTGGCGAACCTATCCGTCGGTCTATCTTTATTACCCGAAAAGCGCCGGGAAAACGAAAAGAGTGAAGGCGTTGATTGATTTTCTGCTGAGCCATATGGAAAAACAGGCGTCATCTTAACCCCATCTCACCGCTGAGGATTTCACTATGCCCACCTTTTATCAACTTTCCGCCACCGCGCTGAATGGCCAGCCCGTCGCCATGGCTGATTTCGCAGGCAAGCTGGTTCTGGTGGTCAATACCGCCAGCCATTGTGGCTTCACGCCGCAATACGCGGGTCTTGAAGTGCTCTACCAGAAATATGCCGGTCGGGGGCTGGTGATACTGGGTTTCCCCTGTAACCAGTTCGGTAAACAGGAGCCCGGCGGCAGCGACGACATTTCCCGTACCTGCCACATCAACTATGGGGTGAGTTTCCCGATGTTCGAGAAAGTCGAGGTTAATGGTGCTGGCGCGCACCCGCTGTTTCGTTACCTGAAGCGCGAACTGCCCGGCGTGCTGGGTGGGCGAATAAAGTGGAACTTCACCAAGTTTCTGATCGGCCGTGACGGTAAACCATTCAAACGTTTTGCGCCATTTACTACCCCGGAGAAAATGGAAGCGGCTATTCTTGACGCGCTCAAAAGTTAACCTGGCTTAACCATCAAAGCCTCGCACTTTTAGAAAATGCTTACCTGACGATTTAAGTTCTGTCTGATTATGCCGATTATCATTAACAATGAAAATACCAGACTAAGGTAGCATTTTTAATGAAGGATATTGCGAAATATACAAAATCTTTGGATTTAGCAAAGTACTATGTTTATGCCTTTTATGATCGAGAGGATCCCTTCAAAAAGCCTTTTTACATCGGTAAAGGTAAATCAGGACGCTGTTTTGACCATATAAGAAACCCCGACGACTCGCCAAAATCTGCGCGTATTAAAGCGCTGCTGGCAAAGAAGAGCCTGGGCATCGATATTCTTCGACATGGCATGGACGAGCCCACGGCCAAACTGGTTGAAGCCACGTGTATCGACCTCCTTGGCGTGGGTGAATTGACGAACAAAGTGCGTGGAAGCAGCTCGCTGATGGGGCGCATCACCCTTGATTCTCTTCAACATTTACTGCTGCAAGAAGAAACCGAGATTGCACCGGAGCACGCTGGCCTCGCATTTCTGCTTAACAGTACCTACAAATCCGGTATGAGTGCATTGGAACTCTATGAGGCCACGCGCGGAATCTGGAAAAACGTGCCAAAAGATGACTCTTTAAAATTTGCTTATGCGACTTATGGTGGGCTGGTTATGGAAGTCTACGAAATACGGTGCTGGGTAAAAGCGGGTTCGCAAGAATACTTTACGCGTGAATTGAATATTGCCCCTGACACTCAACGAAGGGAGTTTGTTGGCCGAATTGCCGCTAAAGAAATCAGAGAGTTGTATGTTGGGAAGTTAATCAAAAAAGCACGCAGCCACGGTAGCCCGTTCGTTAAAGTCGGCGTGGGACAAGCTACGCCTTAACCGCACTGGCAAATCGTTTATTGTGTCAGAGACAGCGCCCGGTTTCTGACACAAATTATCGATATATTAAGAAAAAGTCATCGGTGTATAAACGGAAAGCGCGGAAATGGTGGGTTGAGTCGCTACCTCCCACACTTTTTTATCGCGAGAAAACTCAATGCCATCGGTATTGATCGAAACATTCTGGGGTTTATTTCCCGTCATCAAAGATGACAGTAAAAAATCAAACTCCTGGCTTTTAAGACACGTGTCTAATTGCGCAGCAGGCGGTGTTTGCAGATAGTACATCGTTCCGACATTTTCATTCTCGCTGCCCATGCGGAAGATACGGAGAGTCCACGGGGCTGAGGCTAACTGGAGCCCATCCTCAGTAGAAAAATAAATTCGCTCGTCACGCTCAAGCGCAATTGTCATTGTGATGAAAACCCCAGCATCACTTGATGTGATAATTTTTATATTTGACGGTTCGAACTGAATAAACATAGTCATCCTCAGCATCAATTCGGTTTTTGATGCCTTCTATCTTCTGCCTCGATTTTTTGGAATTCAATTGATTTTCGAAACGCTTCTCGAAGAAGAATCACTTTGAGGACATGCAGAAGTCTGAATGCGAGAATTCGAACAGAGTTTGCCGCTCCATCGTTAGACCCACTCTCTCCCGGAAAGGGAGAGAGTGCTGATGGTAAAAATTAGTACCGCACGCACACCGATTTCGTTTCACACCAGTCATTCAGCCAGTCCGGACCAAAATCACGCCCCGTCCCCGACTGCTTCATGCCGCCAAACGGCAGGTTGGCGTCAATCAGCGTATGGCTGTTGACCCATACCGTGCCGGCCTGCAGACGGTCAGTGTAGTTCAGCGCCTGGGTCAGATCGCGAGTCCAGACGCTGGCGGTCAGGCCAAAGTCGCTGTCGTTGGCAAGGCGCAGCGCTTCTTCACCGTCGGCCACCCGCACCAGGTTCACCACCGGGCCAAATACCTCTTCGCGGGTCAGGCGCAGGTTGGCATCCGGGTTAATGACCAGCGTTGGCGGAATGTAGAAACCCTGCGCATCCGGGCCGACGTTGCCGGTAATCAACTCCGCGTTGTGCTTGCGGGCGTCGTCCAGATAGGCCGCCACTTTCGCGCAGTGCGCCTGAGAAACCACCGGGTTAATCTGCGTGGTCTCCAGCATACCTGGCCCCACCTGCAGCGATTTCACCGCCTGCTCAAAGCCGCTGACCAGCGTATCGAACAGCGGCGCTTCAATATAGATACGCGAACTGGCGGCGCACACCTGCCCCTGGTTAAGGAAGCTGCCGGTCATCAGGCCCTCAATCACCCACGCCGGATCGGCGTCTTTCAGCACGATCGCCGGGTTTTTTCCCCCCAGTTCCAGCGTGACGCGGGTCAGTCGGTCGGCGGCAACGCGCGCAATCTGTTTACCCGTGGCGGTGGAGCCGGTAAAGCTGACTTTTGCTACGTGCGGGTGCGATGTTAACGCAGCTCCGCACTCGGCGCCGCTGCCGGTGACCACGTTGAACACGCCTTCCGGCACCCCCGCTTCGATGGCCAGTTCAGCCACGCGCAGCAGCGTCAGCGGCGTGGTTTCAGACGGTTTGATGACGATCGAGCAGCCCGCCGCCAGCGCGGGCATCACTTTCCACATGCCAATCATCAGCGGGAAGTTCCACGGAACGATACCCGCCACAACGCCTACCGGCTCTTTTTTGGTCCATGCCTGGTAGCGCGCGCCTTGCGGGAAAGGAATCGATACGTCCAGGGTGCGGCCGCTGATCTTGGTCGTCAGCCCGGCGGTGTAGCGCATCCAGTTCAGCGTACAGCCCACTTCGAAGGCGCGAGAAATGTTGATCGATTTACCCTGCTCCAGGGTTTCTAACTGGGCCAGCTCTTCACCATGCTGCTCCACCAGATCGGCAAAGCGCAGCAGAATGCGTTCACGCTCGGCAGGCGTGCGGCCAGCCCAGCTGCGGGAGACAAACGCACGCCAGGCCGACATCACCGCGCGGTCAACGTCCGCCGCGTTGGCATCGGCGGTTGTGGCAATCGCCTGACCCGTGGCCGGATCCCAGACGGTGAGACGTTTTTCGCTCTGCGCCGCCTGCTGTGCGCCATCAATAAACAGGCCATGCTGACGGTCTAAAAACTGCTGCACGCTGGCGAGCAGCGCTACCTGTGCTGCGGACATATCGTCTCCTTATTCTTCGCGGTTAGTCATTTCAGTCTACGGCGGGTCTGGCGAAGGCGCTTTTATCTGTGTGACATTCGCTTGTGCGGCTGTGACAGAGACCGCAATTAAACAGATTGCTCTGGCAGAAATGTGCAACAGGTAATAGTTCTTTCATATATTCCCCGCCTGCCCCTTGTTAAAGGCAACATAAATGCAACAATGCCAAAACATTTTCATTGCAGAGATGGCGTATGGCAGCGGTAAATAGCGGTGAGACCTATCAGTCGTGGCTGGCAAAAATCAATCAGGTGTGCGGGCATTTCGCCGCGCGTCCGTTGGATGGCGACTTTCATGGTGAGATAGACACCAGCTATGCGGGCAGCCTCAAGCTCAGCACGGTCACCACCCGCAACGTCAATCTGTTCCGCACTCGTCAGGAGATCCGCAGCGGCAACGATGCCTGGTTCTATACCGTGTTTCAGCTCTCCGGCCAGGCGAGCATTGAGCAGGATGATCGTCAGGTGCAGCTGGAAACCGGCGATATGACGCTGATCGACGCCTCGCGGCCCTGCTCCATCCTCTGGCAGCAAACGTCGCGTCAGGTCTCGTTATTGCTGCCGCGACAGTTGCTGGAAAACCAGCTGCGCGGGAGTGGAATTAGCGTGGCGACCCGGCTGGATAAATCGCTACCGATGGTACAGCTCAGCCAGCGCCTGCTGCACGAGAGCATGAGCAGCCCGCAGTTATCAGCCAGTGAAAGCGAAGCCGCGCTTGATGCCATGGTCTGCCTGCTGCGCCCGATGTTACATCAGCAGGACGTCCGACCGTCACGGCGTGAGAAGCAGTATCAGAAAATCATGGCATTAATTGACGATGCGATTCAGGAAGAGCACCTGCGCCCGGAATGGCTGGCCAGCGAAACGGGAATGTCAGTACGCAGCCTCTACCGGCTGTTTGCCGATAAAGGTCTGGTGGTGGCGCAGTATATTAAAAACCGCCGACTCGATTTATGCGCACAGGCACTGTTGTGCGCGCACGGCGATGAAAAACTCGCCGGAATCGGCTACCGCTGGGGGTTCAGCGACCACAGTCACTTCTCCACCGCGTTTAAGCAGCGATTCGGCATGTCGCCGGGAGAATATCGCAAGCGCGGCCGCTAAATAGCGAGAATCAGTTATCTTCGACCAGTTGGGCCACGTCGTTACTGTTGATTTGACGTGCGTTGCCGTCCTGATCGGTATAGCTGGTCATACCGGTGTCTTTATCAAGCTTCGGTTTTCCCTGCGTCACAATCGTCTGCCCGCTTTTGGTGGTCATCACGTAATTGCTGCTACAGCCTGCCAGCGCCAGTAGCATGACGCTCGCGCACAGAATAGATAACGGCTTATTCATGGTATCTCCCTTATTTAACCCTACCCACAGTGGGTTTAAGTGTCTGTATTGTAGGCCCGAGCGCAAAAAATGAAACCAGACGGATGTAACAGAAGTTATATCGGGAGCGAGCGGGAGGCGCAACGCGCCCCCCGTCGGGGTGATTACAGCGCGATGCGGATGACATCGTCAGGCGCAGTGGCCTCTTTCTGGCGGGTAGACTCCTGCTTCACGCTCACAAACAGCGTGTTACCGTCGGCGGACAGCGCCAGGCTGTTCGGGAAGGTTGGCGTCTTGATGGTTTTTGTCACTTTATAATCTTTGGCGTCGATCACCGTCACGGTACCGGCTTTACGCTGGGTCACATACACTTCGTTGCGCGTCGGGTTAAACAGCACTGCCAGCCCTTCCTGGGTATCGACTTTCGACAGCACCTTGCCATCTTTCAGGTTAACCACCAGCAGCTCAGGCTGTTTGGAATCGGTGATGAACGCACGCTGTCCGGCTTTGTCCAGGCTGATGTTGATGTAGAAATGCTCTTTGCCGTCATCCTGCAGGTTCTGGCGCTTGACGATTTTGTTGCTGGCGGTATCAATGGTCACCAGCTCACCGTCGGCGTTGGTCACGTACAGACGTTCTTTATCCGCATCAACCGCCAGCCCGGTGCCGAAGCTACCGGTACCTTCAATGGTGGTTTTCAGAGCAATTTTATCGCCATCTACCACCCATACCGAGCTGCCTTCTTTACCAATGCCGGTGATGTACACGGTATTGGTTTTCTCATTTACCGCAAGTTGGCGCGGCTGCAACGGTTTCACGGTTTCGCTACGCTGACGTCCATCCAGAACCAGTCGCCCTTTCACATCGCCGGTTTTAGCGTCAATCGCCGTTACCGCGCCGTTGATCGTGTTGCCGAACCACAGGGTCTGGGTTTGCGCGTTCAGCGTGGCGCCAAACGGTTTAAGGTCGTTATGAATTGTCTGGGTCACTTCCAGCGTGACCGGGTCCAGGCGATACACCACCCCGCCCTTATCGGTTTTACGGCTCTGTGAGGTGGCCAGCCACAGCGCGTTCTCCTGCTGGCTGTAGGCCATTTCATATGCCCCTTTACCGACCGCTTTACGCAGCATTTCATCTGCGGCGTGTGCGCTAAAGCTCCCGGCCAGCAGTAAAGCACTCAACAACAGAGAACGGCGCAGGCGCGGTGCGGATAATTGACGTAATGACATGACGACTCCCTTTGATGAACTGAATGATTACTGCTTCACATGGCTTCAGCCTTCGCAGCGTCATGGCGCTGCGTTTTGTAGATGCGAATAGTAATCATTAATTCATGGAATGTGGAGCTTTTCTTTGCATCCGCAACCGAAATGCCTCTATTTAATTACCTGAAATTAACTATTTATGCTGCTAAAGTTTTCAATGTGTTTACAAAACATTACTCTAGTCGAGTCTGTTCCATTTGGTACATTTTGCGAGTTTTTCATGAAAATAATCACCGTACGCTCAGCAGCGCTGCCTGCGCTGCTGTTACCACTTGTTTTTGCTCCGTTTTCCTGGGCCAGTGACGAACAAACGTTGATTGTGACCGCCGCCCCTCAGACCGTGTCCGAACTGGATACCCCGGCAGCGGTCAGCGTGGTCGACGGTGAGGACATGCGCCATGCGACGCCGCGCGTGAATCTATCAGAATCGTTGGGCGCGGTACCGGGCCTGCAAATTCAGAACCGTCAGAACTATGCGCAGGATTTGCAGCTCTCGATTCGTGGTTTTGGTTCGCGCTCCACCTTCGGGGTACGCGGCATTCGGATGTACGTTGATGGTATCCCCTCCACCATGCCGGACGGCCAGGGGCAAACCTCAAATATTGATATCGGCAGCATCGATCATATCGATGTGCTGCGCGGCCCCTTCTCTGCGCTGTACGGTAACGCTTCCGGCGGCGTGGTGAACGTGACCACAGAAAGCGGCAAACAGCCCACCACGCTTGAAGCCAGCAGCTACTACGGCAGCTATGGCACCTGGCACTACGGGATGAAGGCCAGCGGCGCGGTTGGCGATGGCAGCCACGCGGGCGATGTTGATTACACTGTGTCGACGAATCGATTCACCACTCGCGGTTATCGCGATCACAGCGCCGCGCGCAAGAATCTGGCCAATGCCAAGCTCGGCGTGCGCATCAATGATGCCAGCAAGCTGACGCTGCTGTTTAACAGCGTCGATATTAAAGCCAACGATCCCGGCGGGCTGGATGAGAACGAGCTGCAGCAGAACCGCGAACAGTCGCCGCGTGGCGATCAGTACAATACGCGTAAAAGCGTTAAGCAGACGCAGGCAGGCCTGCGCTACGAGCGCCAACTGAGCGAGCAGGATGATTTGAGCGTGATGATGTACGCCGGTGAACGACAGACGACACAGTACCAGTCGATTCCGCGCGGACCGCAGCTTAACCCGACTCATGCCGGCGGCGTGATCGATCTCGATCGCCACTATCAGGGCATCGATACCCGCTGGACGCACCGCGGCGAACTGCTCGTCCCGGTGACCCTCACCACGGGGCTTAACTACGAGAATATGAGCGAGAAGCGCCGCGGCTATGAAAACTTCGTCATGGACGGCAGTACGCCGGTCTACGGCGAGAAAGGCAATCTGCGCCGCAACGAGCGCAACCTGATGTGGAACCTCGACCCCTATCTGCAAACCCAGTGGCAGTTGACCGATAAGCTGAGCCTCGACGCGGGCGTACGCTACAGCTCCGTCTGGTTTGACTCCAATGACCATTACATTACCGCCAAAAATGGCGACGACAGCGGCGACGCCAGCTACCACAAATGGCTGCCAGCAGGATCGTTAAAGTACGCGCTGACCGATGCGTGGAACCTGTATCTCTCCGCCGGTCGCGGTTTTGAAACCCCGACCATCAACGAACTGTCGTACCGCTCGGACAACCGCAGCGGGCTGAACTTCGCCCTGCAACCCTCAACCAATGAGACCGTGGAGATAGGCAGTAAAACGCGTATTGGCAATGGCCTGCTGACCGCCGCACTGTTCCAGACCGATACTGATAACGAGATTGTCACCGACGCCAGCAGCGGCGGACGTACCAGCTACAAAAACGCGGGAAAAACCCGCCGACAGGGCGCGGAACTGTCGCTGGATCAGCAGTTTGCTGAAAACTGGCGTGCCAAAGCGGCCTGGACATGGCTCGACGCCACCTACCGCAGCAACGTGTGCGATGACGCAAACTGTAACGGCAATCGTATACCGGGCATCGCGCGCAATATGGGCTTCGCCTCGCTGGGCTATGAGCCGGAAAGCGGCTGGTACGCGGGCGCGGACGTGCGCTATCTGAGCGACATCATGGCGAACGACGAAAACACCGCTCGCGCGCCGTCGTGGACCGTTGTCGGACTGAACACCGGCTATAAATTCGATATCGGTAACTGGAATCTGGACGTCTTTGGCCGCGTCGACAATCTGTTCGACCGCCAGTACGTTGGCTCGGTGATCGTTAACGAATCCAACGGCCGCTATTACGAACCGGCACCGGGCCGTAACTATGGCGTCGGGGTCAACGTCGCGTGGCGTTTTGAATAAATAACCTGAACGTTTCCGGGGAGCCCCGGAAACGGTTTACTCACGAAATCATCAATGGCTGTATTGTTTTTGCAGGAAACTTGCGGACTCATCAATAACCTGACATATAGCACTATAGCTGGCGTTAGATTCTTTTTTCTCCAGCGCCGACAGCAACGGCTGGTATACGTTTATTTGCTGAAACGGTTCCATAGAATTTAAATATAAATAATGACAACTGGGTCCCACGCGTACCCATAATTGTTCGATAATGGTCATTAACGTGGGCATTTCCGCGTATTCATATATTCGAAAACGAAACCGGTAATTACACTGCAGCATCCGTGTGATATCGCCCACAGCTTTTGCCTCATGAAATAATCCTGAGAGATGATGAAGTTCCCTTAATCTTTCCATGGTTATATGTTTAGACGCCGCTGCGGTCGCCATTCCTTCAAGATTTTTACGAATATGGTTTATTTCCTGATAGCCAGAATGGTTTAATACCGGGACCATAAATGCCTGTGCTGGCGCGGCCTGCAAGGCGCCAGAAGAAACCAGCCGCAGCAGCGCTTCTCGTACTGGCGTAATACTAATGCCCTGATTGACGGCAATTTCTCGAGTCACTAATCGTGCACCCGGCTTCAGTGCGCCAATGATCAGCGCGCTTTTGATATTATTCTCTACCTGCTGTGTCAAACTGATACGTTGTGCTTTAGCAAAATCCAGCATTTTTATTATAACTCCACATAGAATCGGCTCAGAGCCCTAATATAATTAATAGCTGGAGTTGGTTATTTTGCGCGAAAAATACAACATATATTTCAGAAACGAACCTTTAGTGAAATTTATGCCCCTGAGAGCGCTTCACCGTTTATCACAGTTAAAACCTCAGAAGATATAAAATCACGTCAGAGGAATATTCAAACGCACCACTAAATAAATACAAATGTGACCGCTATCGTTAATAAAGCGACAGTCGTTTGGCGGCCCCAGTTCCAGGCAGTCACCGCCCCGCATGCGATGCGCGGTTTCGCCCTCCATAAACAGCAGCTCGCCCTGCTGCACCCAGATAAGCTGGCGCGCCATCGCGTAGGCCGATGCGGGCATGGGAATATCGCTACCCGACGGCAGTTCAATCTGCACCAAATCGACCGGCAGCTCGCCGCGCGGTGAAACGTGACGGCGGAGATAATGGCTCTGTGGATCGTGCCACACCGGCTGATCGGCAAAACGCAGCAGTTTGCCTTCCTGAATTTCCGCACGGGCAATCAGCGTTGACATGCTGATGCCAAATGCGCCGGACAGCCTCGCCAGCAGCGCTGCCGTGGGGCTGCTTTCGCCACGCTCAATTTTGTGGATCATCGCCCGCGACACGCCCGCGCGCTCGGCCAGCTCGCTCAGCGACCAGCTGCGAGACTCACGCTCAATGCGAATTCGTGCGCCGATGCGTTGATTTAGGTTGTCTTCAATAGTATTCATGGCGTAATAATATAGTGAACAACATACAGGGTGCAACTATGTCTATTCGTTTTGCGACAAAAGAAGACTGCGCCGCGATCGCGGCCATTTATAACCACGCCGTACTGCATACGGCCGCCATCTGGAACGATAAAACCGTCGATACCGATAACCGTATTGCCTGGTTTGAGGCGCGGCAGCTCGGCCATTTTCCGGTGCTGGTCAGCGAAGAAGACGGCGTGGTGACGGGCTATGCCTCCTACGGCGACTGGCGCGCGTTTGATGGTTTCCGCCATACCGTCGAACACTCCGTCTACGTCCACCCCGAGCATCAAGGCAAAGGTCTGGGCCATATTCTGCTTACCCGGCTGATTGAAGAAGCCAAACGTCGCGGCAAACACGTCATGGTGGCAGGGATTGAGTCGCAAAATCACGCGTCCCTGCATCTGCACGCCAAACACGGCTTCGTCACCACCGGGCAAATGCCGCAGGTTGGCACCAAGTTCGGCCGCTGGCTGGACCTCACTTTTATGCAGCTCCAGCTGGATAATCGTCGCGATCCGGACGGTCATGCATGAATCAATCCCTCACGCTGACGTTTCTGGTTGCCGCCGGTATCGGCCTGGTTATCCAGAACACGCTGATGGTGCGCATCACCCAGTCGGCCTCGACCATCCTGGTAGCGATGCTGCTGAACTCATTAGTCGGCATCGTGCTGTTTGTCAGCATTCTGCTGATTAAGCACGGTCTGGCGGGCGTGAGCGAACTGGTTTCAACCATTAAATGGTGGACGCTGATCCCCGGCTTGTTGGGATCATTCTTCGTCTTTGCCAGCATTAGCGGCTATCAGTACGTGGGGGCGGCAACGACGATTGCGGTACTGGTCGCCAGTCAGCTGATTGGCGGGCTGGTGATGGATGTGGTGAGAAGCCACGGCGTACCCTGGCGAGCGCTGGTAGGACCGGTTTGTGGTGCAGTGATGTTGATTGTCGGCGCGTGGCTGATTGCAAAACGCCAGTTTTAATCGCTTGCGTAGGCCGGATAAGCGCAGCGCCATCCGGCCTACAAGAGGGCTTACAAAATCTTGCCACCTTCAGTGAGATGCTCCCTGCGTGCCTCTTCCTGTTCACGCTGATGCTGGCCGTGATGGGAAATGGTCACGCGCAGGCGCTGCTGCTGGGTGAAACGCTCTTCACGGCTCAGTTGCGTATCATCGCTCAGCGCGACCAGCAGCTCGTTCATATGCGTAATCACGCTTTCTGCAATCGCCGCATCAACGCGGGCGATGACCTCATCCAAATGTGACATATCTGCTCCTTAATTGATTTTCACTTTCGAGAAATCGCTGCCCATCAGGCTGACGCTGTAGCCGCTCACGTTGCTGCGCGTGGCGTAGAACGTTTTGCCATTGGCAAGGGCAATCCACGGTGCCTGCTGAGCGAAGATCTCCTGCGCCTGGCCGTACAGCGCGGCGCGTTTCGCTCACCACCAGCGCTTTTTTCACCAGACCATCATACTCTTTATTGCACCAGCGTGCGGCATTAGAGCCGGTCTTAATGCTGTCGCAGCCCAGCAGCGTGTTGGCAAAGTTATCCGGATCGCCGTTGTCCGACATCCAGCCGTACAGCGCGCTGTCGTGTTCCCCTTTACGGATCCCGGAAAGGTACTCGCCCCACTCATAGGTGACGATTTTAGCCTTCACGCAGACTTTCGCCCAATCGTTCTGAATCATTTCCGCAATGCGGCGTGAATTCGGGTTATACGGGCGCTGCACCGGCATTGACCACAGGGTCACATCAACGCCCTTCTCCAGTCCCGCCTGCTTCAGCAGCGCTTTAGCCTTCTCGGGATCGTAGCTGTAATCCTTCAGATCCTTCTTATAGCCCATCATGTTTGGCGGGATCGGTGATTTTGCAACCGTACCTGACCCCATAAACACCGCGTTAACGATCGCTTGTTTATCGGTCGCGTAGTTCAGCGCCTGACGCACCAGAACGTTATCAAACGGTTTTTTCTCCGTGTTAAACGCCAGATAGCCAACGTTCAGCGCTTCAACCGCATGCAGCGTCAGATCGTGATTGCTTTTGATCGCCTCAAACTGGACCGGCGACGGTGCCGGAATAATCTGGCATTCGTTGGTTTGCAGTTTTGCCAGCCGCGTTTCAACGTTCGGCGTGATGGCGAAAATCAGGTGTTTCGTTGGCACCGGGCCATCCCAATAGTTCGGGTTGGCAAGATAGCGAATCTGCGAATCGACTTTGTACTGTTGCAGCACGTACGGGCCGGTACCGATAGGCCAGGTATCGACGTTCTCCGGCGTGCCTTTTTTCATCATCGCGTCTGCATATTCGGCGGAAAGAATAGAAGCGAAATCCATCCCCCAATCGGCAAGAAACGCGGCATTGGGTTCGTTCAGGACAAACTGCACGTGGTAATCATCGACTTTTTTCACCGACTTAATCAGCTTATCGAGACCCACGTCGTTGAAATATTCGTAGTTACCCTGCGAAACCTTATGATACGGATGATCGTTGTCCTTCTGGCGCAACACGGAGAAGATCACGTCATCAGCGTTGAAGTCACGGGTTGGGGTAAAGAACTTGTTGCTGTTGAACTTCACTCCCTGACGCAGCGTAAACGTATAGGTCAGGCCGTCTTCCGAGATAGTCCAGTCGGTCGCCAGCGACGGGATGGGCGTATTTTTTACCGGGTCAAAGTTGATCAGGCGGTTGTACAGCGTTTGCGAGCTGGCGACAAACGTCGGGCCAGAGCTGGCAATTTGCGGGTTAAAGGACTCCGGCGAAGCTTCGGAGCAATAAACCAGCGTGTCATGATTGGCCGCAATGGCACCTGCCGGCAACAGCGCGCTGAGCGCCAGCGCGAGGAGCGTTTTCCCTGTCATCATGGTTATAAGCCTTTCGATTTTATTATATGAACGGCTTAATAACAGCACAGCGCCAGGTAACTGGCAAATAACCAATTTGTCTCAGGTTATGCTGAATATCCGTTTTTTGCTGGTTTCTTCATCGCTTACCCATCAGGTTTTACTTAAGTCCAGATATTCAATGCCAGGAGAATTACCCTATTTACCCCTCTCTTTCACCGTTTGTTGCATCTTGCTTTGCGTAAAGTAATGCCGTGAAGAAGTCTATGGGACAGGAACGTGGCAAAAACTCTTTTACGCAGCGGAAGTCTTGATGACTTTCAGGCCGTAGGCGGCGGCGGGCAAACGGTATTTCACTCTGCGCTCCAGGTGCGCGAAACGCTGCGCCTACGCAAGCAAAACGCGCTGGTCGACTGCCTGGCGATACCGCAGCTGAACGATGAAGGTGACCGGGTAGACTGGTATTCGCCGGTTGACGGTACGCCAATCGGCTGGAAAGCGGCGAATGAATCTCAGCGCACGCGAGCGCTGCACTACTTAGAAGGATTGCAGGATAGCGCGCGGACGCTCAGCAAGAAATGCCTGCAATCTGAAAAAACGGCACAGCAGCTGTTCGGCGCGCTGCTGGAAAAAACGCTGCAGTTTCCCGGTGAAAACCACCTCTTTCTCGTCGACGGCAAGCCCGTCATCAGCTTCTGGGGCTTTGTAAACCTTAACGAAGGCGCGCGCGAAGACGTTTTTGACTGCCTGCGTTATGTGGAACCCGAGCCGCCCGAAGCGCCGCTGATTGTCGAGCTGCCCGAAATAATAGAAGAACCCGAACCGGTTATCGCCACGTTCAGCGAGGCCGACGCCCCGTTGATTTCGCCAAATGAACCGCGCCTGGATGCTTACACTCTGCCGGAGGACGAGCCGGAAGAACAAACCCGCCCGGCAGAACCCGCGGAGCCGGTGGCGATGGTCATGACGCCCCCGCGTCGTCCGCGCTGGCTCTGGGCGCTGCCGCTGGCGGCCGCTATCGCCGCCGTTGCCATTGCGCTGCCGTTGATGATCCCCTCAACGCAGGCGGAAGCAGAGCCTGAGCCGGTAGCAAAAGATATTGCACCGCCGCTGCGGGCGGCGGCACCCGCCATGCCCACCCTGACGGACGGGCTGCCGCTGCATCAGGCAAGCGTCAAAACGACGCCGGACGTGAAAGAAGACGAAAAGGAAAAACCGCTGGTGATTGCCGCTATCCCAAAAGATGCGCTGGTGATGGATGCCGATCAAATGCGCGCGGGAACGACCCGCTTTCTCAACGGCAGCTGGCGTGCGCAGATGGACATCAGCGACGCCCATACCGGTAAAGCGCCCAATCTGCGCTACCAGATTCAGAACAATAAAGGCACCGCACGCCTGCTGCGCGACGGCAATATTGTCTGCAAAGCGGCGGTGTTCTCCGGGCTGCACCAGAACGGCGAGCTGATGATCAAAAGCCGCGGCAACGCGCAGTGCAGCGACGGCGCGCGCTATCCGCTGCCGGAAATCAGCTGCAAACCGGGCAACAGCAACGTTGCCGTATGCTCCGCGCGTTTCGATGCCAAAACGGTGGTGGCGCTGACCTTTAAGAAGACGGGAGCGTAAGCCATGCTGGTGACACTTTGCGATTACAAACAGAGCGTGACGCTGATTGCCAACAGCGGCGTGCAGTTCCTTGATTTTGGCCTCAGCCCGCAGGAATCGCTGCAAAACGGCCGCTTCGTGCGAAAAACCGCCAACGGCCCGCTGCTGCGTCTCGACTATGACGTGGTGAACCAGCGCTACACCCTGCCGGGTGAAGCGGGACGCCCGCCTGAGGTGGTCAAGCCGGAATCTACGCTCGCGCTGCACCATTCGTTGACGCTATTGGACGGCGTGTGGCTGCCCCTGCCGTTCCTGCGCTTTAACCCGCCGCGCACCTTCGTGGAAGGCCCGGATAACTGGGCGCGCGTGCAAATTCGCCGCCTCAATGAGCCGGACAGCGCGGGCAATAGCCACCGCGTAACCCTGGCATTTGATAGCCAGATTGGCCACGATGACCTTAATGCACTCTCGCCGGTCGCCAGCGACCTGCTGAACGGCACCCGCTTCGCGCTGGCCTGGCGCGATGACGAAATCAGCGATTTTCTCGACCAGACGTGGATTGACGGCTGGCTGCGCGAAGCCTTCCAGCAGAGCGTAACGACGCATGAAACCCGCAGCGAGCGCGACGTAGCGCAGGCGCTGCGCAGCTTTGAGTATCAGGGCCACTGGCTCAATATTCTGGCCCTGCTCGGCGAGCAGCTCACGGTACCGGAAATTAAAATGGTGACCGCCACGCTGAGCACCCCGGCGATTCCGGTTGATTTGATCCTCGATGTCGGCAACACCCATACCTGTGGCGTTATTATCGAAGACCACGGCGACGCGAATGACGGCCTGCGCCAGACCGCCGAGCTACAGGTCCGCTCGTTAAGCGAGCCGCAGTATCTGAATGAACCGCTGTTCACCAGCCGCGTCGAGTTTTCAGAGTCACGTTTCGGCAAGCAGCACTTCTCGGTGGAAAGCGGCCGCGAAGACGCCTTTATCTGGCCGTCGCTGGTGCGCGTGGGCGATGAAGCCCGTAAGCTGGCGATGCAGCGTGCCGGCACCGAAGGCTATAGCGGTATTTCCAGCCCGCGCCGCTATTTGTGGGACGAAACCCCGACCGTACAGGACTGGCGCTTTAGCCAGATGAACGGTAAAACCCAGCGCGAACCCCTGGCCACCGCCTTCCCGCTGATGAACCTGATGAACGATGAAGGCCAGCCGCTGTTTACGCTGCCGCCAGACGAGCGGATGCCGGTCTTCTCGCCGCAGTATAGCCGTAGCACCCTGATGACCCACATGCTGTGTGAAATTCTGGCGCAGGCGCTGGGGCAGATCAACAGCGTCGCTACCCGCCTGCGGCTGGGCTTCCCTGCCTCGCCGCGCCAGCTGCGTACGCTGATCCTCACCCTGCCGTCGGCGATGCCGAAACAGGAACGGGAAATCTTCCGCCGCCGGATGTTTGAAGCGATTGCGCTGGTGTGGAAAGCCATGGGCTGGCATCCGCAGGATGAAGACTTTGCCAACGTGCGTCTGCAGGAAAAAAGCGTGGTTCCGGTACCGAAAATTCACATGGAATGGGATGAAGCCAGCTGCGGCCAGCTGGTCTGGCTGTACAACGAAGCGATCTCGCATTTTTCCGGGCAGACCGAAGCGCTGTTCGCCGCGATGGCACGCCCGGATCGCCAGCCCGAGCCGGGGGCTGCCCCCGGACGAGCGCTACGTATCGCCTCGCTGGATCTCGGCGGCGGAACCACCGACATGGCCATTGCGCAATACCAACTGGATGACGGCATCGGCGGCAACGTCAAAATTACCCCGCAGCTCCTGTTCCGCGAAGGGTTTAAAATCGCCGGTGACGATGTGCTGCTGGATATTATCCAGCGCTGCGTGCTGCCCGCCCTGCAAACCCAACTGCAAAAATCCGGCGTTGCCGACGCCCAGGCGCTAATGGCTACGCTGTTTGGCGACTCAGGCAGGCTTGATACCCAGGCGGTGCTGCGCCAGCAAACCGCCCTACAGCTGTTTATGCCGATCGGCCATGCCATTCTGGCGGCGTGGGAGCAAAGCGACGTCCAGGACCCGCTGGCCGGGCTGCACGCTACCTTTGGCGAGCTGTTGAGCCAAACGCCAACCCGCAACGTGATGAACTATGTCGGCCAGGCCATTGAACATGCGCTCCCCGCAGGCAGCGCGCCGTTCGACCTGCTGGCAGTACCGTTAGAAGTCACCTTCAGCAACCTGCAAGACGCGATGCTTGCCGGGGAATTTACCCTCTCTGGCCCGCTGCACGCGCTGTGTGAAGCTATTTCTCACTACGCCTGCGATGTTCTGCTGGTGACCGGGCGTCCTGGCTGTCTGCCTGGGGTACAGGCGCTGATTCGCTACCTGCAGCCGGTGCCGGTTAACCGCATGGTCTGGCTGGATAAATATCACGTTCATGAATGGTATCCGTTCAGTCAACAGGGGCGCATCGGCAACCCGAAATCCACCGCGGCCGTGGGCGCAATGCTGTGCAGCCTGGCGCTGGACCTTCGCCTGCCGCACTTTAATTTCAAAGCGGCCGACATTGGCGCCTACTCCACGGTGCGCTATCTCGGCGTTCTGGATAAAACCGTCAATACGCTGCGTGATGAAAACATCTGGTATCACGATCTCGATCTCGACAAACCCGGCGCAAAGCTTGACGCACGGCTGCATTTCCCGCTGCGTGGCAACGTGACGCTGGGCTTCCGCCAGTTAGCGAATACCCGCTGGCCCGCCACGCCGCTGTATACGTTGAGCATCAACTCGCCGGAGCTGGCAAAAGCGATCGCGGGCGACGGTGTTCTTCAGGTACGTCTGAAGCTTGAGGGCGGCAGCCGACACGAAGCGCCGCTATCCTTTGTGCTGAGCGACGCCTGGCTACAGGACGGCACCCCGGTTTCGCCGGATGCCCTGACACTGAAGCTCAATACTCTGGCCGACCGCCGCCACAGCGGCAGCCACTACTGGATTGACAGCGGGAGCGTATTCCTGAAATGACCACTTTACCTGCAGTTATCGACTGGCTCGCCGCCGCCCGACAAACGCACCCGGCGCTGGACGACGATGCCGATGCGCTGATGATTCGCCTGCTGGCGCTCGACGCTCAGCACAAGGCACATCTGCACGCCAGCGCCCGTCGCGCCAGCATTGCCCTGTTTGGCCATTCGCAGGCCTCTAAGGCCCACCTGCTACGGACGCTGTGCGGCAGCGGCGACGGGCGGCTGACGGTACAAACGGGCAGTAAAACCCTTGATTACTTCAGCCATATCAATCCCGGGCATAGTCTGACCCAAATGGCGGTGCGTTTTAGCCGCGAACAACCCACGCCCGATGACGCCTTCCCGCTGCGCCTGGCATTAATGAGCGAAGCCGATCTGGTTCAGCTGTTTATCGCCCACGCCTGGCAGCGCGGAGAGGTTAGACCGCCGGATAATGCGCTACTCGCCTCCCGCCTGCGCAGCTGGCAGAGCCTGCGCCAGCCGCAGCCGGTGGCAGGGATAACCGCCGCAGAGATTGCGGCCATCGCTCGCTTCTGGCGCGATACGCTGCCGAGCGCTTATCAGCAAATCGACGACACGCTGTGGTACCAGTTTGCCCATCTGCTGCCGTCGCTGGATCTCACCGCCCGCGCCCGCGCGTGGTCACTGCTCTGGGGGGAACAGCAGGCGCTGACCCAGCAATGGCTGACCCTGGCACACGCGCTGCATCAGGCGGGAAACCGTCGCGAAGTCATGGCGCCGCTGAGCCTGTTGGTCGATAGCTTCACGCTGCCCATGGATGCCTTCCTGACGCCGGGCGGCGACAGCGATGACGCGGTGCTGGTGCACCCGCTGACCGCCGAGGGCTATCAGAACGCAGTCAGCATACCGGTGGCGACGCTGGCGCTGCTGACCGTTGAACTGGTGCTGAATGTAGAACAAGGCGTGCTGGATAACGTTGATATTATTGATATTCCCGTCCCGGCGCTCGCCAACGATACGCCGCTGTGGGCCAGCAAATGCCGTTGGTTGCTCGATCATTACCGCCAGCAGCGCCAGCCGGATATTCTGTTAGCCTGCAACGCCACCGCCCAGCGCACCGCCATTCCCTCCACGGCGAAAGCGCTGCTGCGCTGGGTGCATGAAACCCAGCCAACGCAGGAAAATAAGCTGCCGGGCCTGGTCTGGGCGATTACGCCGCAAGACGATCGATTTGTCCATAAACGCCACTTTGATGAAGCGATTCAACAGCTGGTCGGCAAACCCGGCCAGCACTGGGGAACGCTGCAGGCGCTGGATCACAGCAGCCTTCAGCGGCTGATTGAATGGCTGTCGCAGGCCACGCTGCCTGAGCTACGCCAGCGCCGTTTTACCGCCATGTGCCAGGCGCGTCACCAGCAGCTACGCGTTCTGTGTCAGCCGCTGCTGGCCTCCTCATGCCCATCGGCCGCACAGGCAGAAAGCCTGATTCGCGAACTGCAAACCCACGCCGCGCGCCACGGTGAGCTGCTGGAAGCGCTGCTGCCGCCGCTGAGCGAGTTCGACAGCCTGTGTCAGGTACAGCAGCAGCGCGAAGAGAAAGCCAGCGGTTTGTTTAATGATGCGGTGGATCTGTTTGCCGCGCCAGATACGGTGGCGCCGAATGCACCATCCTTCCAGGATCACGGCTCCCTGGCCTATGCGCTGTGGTCTAAGCACCTGCGTCAGTGGAGCCGTCAGCCTCACCCGTTGCTGACGCCCTCGGCCCAGCAGCAGCTGGTTCTGGCGCTGATTGCCGCCAGCCAGCGCCAGGGCTTAGCGTCACAGCTTCGTCGCGCCAGCGCGGAGCAGCAGGCCGGTGCCGCGCAGCTGCGCGCGCTGATCGGCAACTTCATTAACTGGCTAGGCTATGCCGAGCAGCCGGCTGAGCAACGTCCTGCCAGCCGTATTGCCAAAGGCAGCGCCATTTTCGCCATCGGCAGCACGGCGGCCAGCGCGCGCCTGACTCAGCTCGGCGAGCAGCCGGTTCACGCCGCCACGCGCTATGTGTACGACTGGCTGGTCGCGTTGTATGCACGCAGCACCGAGCCCGGCGAGGCGGTGAATCTGCTCCAGCTCAGCGATAGCGCCCAGCGCGAACTGCTGGCGTTTCTCGGGTAACCCTCGGCGGCACAGGGATGTGAACCGCTTTCAAAAGCTGAAAAAAAGCGTGCGAAATCCGCATCATGGATATTCAGCACGCTTGCGCCTCTCTACACTCGATGCGTTACCCGAGATGAGAAGAGGTTTCCATGACTATCACCTGTACCCTGCTGATTAACGGCGAAGCGTGCGCCGCGCAAGGCAATGCGACGTTTACACGCCATAATCCCATCGATCATTCCGTTGCCAGTATTGCCCCGGCGGCCACCCTCGCCGACGCGGTGCACGTTGCCGAGGCCGCCGCGGCGGCCTTCCCTGCCTGGCGCGATACGTCGCCCGGTGAACGTCGCCGCCTGCTGCTCGCGGCGGCCGAGCAGCTTGAACAACGCAGCGAACGCTTCACGGCAGCGATGCACGCCGAAACCGGCGCCACGCCGCACTGGGCGGGGTTTAACGTTCATCTCGGCGCGGATATTTTGCGCGAAGCGGCGGCGCTGACGACGCAAATCGAAGGTCTGGTGATCCCGTCTAATATTCCGGGTAACCTGGCGATGGCTATCCGCCAGGGGGCGGGCGTCGTGCTAGGCATGGCGCCGTGGAACGCGCCGATTATTCTGGCCGTTCGCGCCATCGCCACGCCGTTGGCCTGTGGTAATACGGTGATCCTCAAAGGCTCTGAGCTTTCTCCGGCTACGCAGGGGTTAATTGTTGAGGCACTGGCGGCCGCCGGGTTCCCGGCGGGCGTCGTGAACTATCTCACCTGCGCACCGCAGGATGCCCCAGCGATAGTCGAAACGCTGATTGCGCACCCCGGCATCCGACGGGTTAATTTTACCGGCTCCACGCCGGTGGGCCGAATCATCGCGCAGACCTGCGCGCAGCACCTGAAACCGGTCGTACTGGAGCTCGGCGGCAAAGCGCCGCTGCTGGTGCTGGACGATGCCGATATCGACCAGGCCGCCGCTGGCGCAACCTTCGGTGCGTTTGCCAATGCCGGGCAGATCTGTATGTCGACTGAACGGATCATCGTTGATCGGACCATTGCCGAACCGTTTATTGCCGCACTGGTAAAACGCGTCGAAGGCCTCCCCGCCGGGCTGCTGGGATCGGTGGTAGATAGCAAAACCATCGAGCGCTGCAATGCGTTAATTGACGATGCGCTGGCGAAAGGCGCCACGCTGTTGACCGGTGGCAAGGCCGACTCCACGCTAATGACGGCCACGCTACTGGATGGCGTCACGCCCGACATGCGCCTGTGGAACGAAGAATCCTTTGGCCCGGTCAAAGCGGTGATCCGCGCCCGTGATGAGCAGGATGCGGTACGCATCGCTAACGACAGCGCCTACGGTTTATCGTCTGCGGTCTACAGTCGGGATACCGCCCGCGCGTGGAATGTCGCGCAGGATCTGCAAACCGGCATTTGCCACATCAATGGCCCAACGGTGCATGACGAAGCGCAAATGCCGTTTGGCGGCACCAAAGATTCCGGATACGGCCGCTTTGGCGGGCGCGCGGGCGTCCACGAGTTTACCGAACTGCGCTGGGTGACAATGCAAACGCAGCCGCGCAAGCTACCGTTCTGACGCCAACGCCTGGCCGGGCTACAGGTTCGGCCAGGCGCCTCGCCTGGCTAGCGCTGCCAGCGCGTGTTCCACTCCCACAGGCGATTATGGTTCACATCATTCAGCTGCCGTGACGGCTGAGCGTTGCCGTTAAACGGCCGCGCCGTGGTGGCCGCCGCGCCCCACGGCGACAGTCGGTCATAGCCGCCATCAATCACGCTATCGACAATGAGCACCTGACCGTTGGCCGTGTTGCCCGGCAGGTAGCCGGTTTTCCCTGCCCCCTGATCCCACGCCCGCCCCAGCCTGGCCTTAAAGGTGCCTTTGTAACCTTCATCGGTAGTAAAGCGACTGTTTTTCACCAGAAAACCGTAGGGATTGTCCGGCAGCGTATTGGGTGCAAGCACGTAGGCCTCCGGCGATTTTCGGCTGGAAACGGTATGGAAATGTACGCGATCAAACACCGCATTGGCGCGGCCGAACACGTAGTCCACATCGCCTTCAATGTAGCTGTCCTGCACGTAAACGCGATGAATACGATCGGTCAGCGCATCGTTACGCCGGTTACTGACGTTGAGATAAAGCGTATCCTGCCGCCCCAACAGACGCATATTTTTCAGCTGTACACGGTCACCGTCGGTACGCAGCGCGACGCCCTGGTGGGTGCCGCCGTCGACGGTATCGAGAAGGCTGTTAGCAATCGTCAGGTTCACCAGTTGAAAATCGTGGCTTTGCGACCAGAACACCGCCGCACAGTTGGTCCCTATCTGCGCGGTGGTTTTCCCCGCGCACAGCGCATACTGGTAGTACGCGGGCGACCCCGGAGGATAGTCTTCAGCGTTGACCGTCTGCCGGTAAGTTGCCGGACTGAACTGCGAGTCGATCGCGAATTCAATACGCACCGCCTCCGGCCCGTTGCCCGCCCCAAAAATCGTGATAGGCGGCGCATCGTTCGGAATGTACACCGTGCCGACATACACACCCGGCTCAATGCGAATGTACAGACGCTCGGCCCCCTGGTGCTGAGCAATGGCAGCATCGATCGCCGGCTGAATGCGGGTGAAAGGTGCGCCGGATGGCGCAACGCGCCACGGCGTATTGATGTTGTCCAGCGTGATTGCCGCAGGCCGCCAGGGGCCCTGCGGGCGGTCTGACAGACCGCCTTGCGCGAAATAGTTTTCAACGGTGTAAGGCGCGGCCTCCTGCGCCGTCAGCAGGGGCCGGGTTGCCGTTCCTGTTGACGACGCTGCCGCACAGCCCTGTAGGACCAGCGGCATACAAAGCAGCGTCGACATGCCCAGATAAGGTCGTCTTGTCATCGGTTCTCCATGTGCAACGTTAAACAGAAACTAAGAACCGATAATAATGGAACGCTATTTTGTTTTAATCCTTCGCGATCACGCTTTGCCCTATTACGACAACGCTATCAGCAGGCCGTACAGCACTAACGTACACACCAGCGTAAGCTGAACAACCCGGCACTCACGTTTTGATTTCTCAGCCATTATGCGACAGACGGAACGCCCCCTCGATCATCAATCGCGCCTGGCCGTACAGCGCCACGCGCCCCTCCTCACGCATCACACAACGCAGGGTTCCCTTCCGCGCGCCGCCCTGCTGGGCGCGCAGTGAATTTTTGCCACA
The DNA here is from genome assembly GCF_036759865.1 of Kluyvera genomosp. 2. Lineage (NCBI taxonomy): Bacteria > Pseudomonadati > Pseudomonadota > Gammaproteobacteria > Enterobacterales > Enterobacteriaceae > Kluyvera > Kluyvera genomosp. 2. The sequence goes on along the minus strand of NZ_JAPKIA010000007.1, from coordinate 162,544 downwards.
GCGCTTCGCCCAGAACGGTGCCAACCAAGCGTGTGCTGATCCGGTGACAGGATCTTCATTAACGCCCACCTGAGGGCCAAACCAGCGGGATACAAAGTCAAATTCATCGTCTGGTGCCGTCACGATCACCCCTCGGGTATTAAAGGCAGCCAGCAGGTTAAAGTCCGGCGTCAGCGCATCGACGATCGCTTTATCATTCACCAGCACCACGATGTCATCAGACTGCCAGAAACCTTCAACGCCTTCACTCAGGCCAAGCGCAGCCAGCAGTCCCGGCGGTTCGTCAATCGGCCGCAGCATTTTGGTCGGGAAATCCATGCACAGCTCGTCGCCTTCGCGCCGGACGGTCAGCAGGCCGCTACGGGTGGAAAATCGCAGCGTCTCGCCCGGATAGTTCAGCACGTTGAACAATATCCATGATGCGGCGAGCGTGGCGTGGCCACAAAGATCGACCTCCACCGCCGGCGTGAACCAGCGCAGATGAAAGCCGTCGTCGAGCGGAACGAAAAATGCGGTTTCAGAAAGGTTGTTTTCTGCAGCAATCGCTTTTAAGACGCTGTCATCCGGCCATTCGCGCAATGGCATAACGGCGGCAGGGTTACCGCCAAAGGGCTGCGCAGTGAAGGCATCAACCTGATAAAACGGCAGCGTTAACGGGGTGTTAGTGTTCATTGAGTTTGTCCAGATAGTTGTAAATGGTGTAACGCGTCACGCCAAGCGCTTTCGCCACTTCATTGACGCTGCCTTTAATCTTGAAAACCCCCATGGCGTGCAGTTCGCTTACCACTCGCAGACGAAATGCTTTCGGGTTTTCCGTTGGCCCCGGCTGAAAGCGGCCTAACAGCGCCGTCAGCGAGCTTTCAGGCAGCGAACTGACCGGATGGTCAACGGGCTGGGCTGCGGGGACAGCGGAAACCAGATAATCCAGCTCACGACGAAAACGCATCACCGGCTCCATATCGACGTTGACACAAAACGCGACGACCGCTTTGCCGCTGGCATCGTAATAGAGCGTCGAGGCGCTGCTCAGCGGTTTGCCGCCGTGCGTCAATGAGGTATAGCCGCTGAACAGGCGGGAAGAAGACGGCGGCTGCGATGCGTCAAGCAGCCCCAGAAACCCTTCATCGTCTTCCGGCCCGCTGAGCAGCCCATCACCCAGTTGCCGCCCGCTGACGTGCCCGTTGACAATGCCCACTACCGAGGACTGCGGCTGGGTTAGATCGTGCAGCACCACTTCCGTATTGGCCGGGAGCGTGGCTTTCAGTGCCTCCAGCGCAGCGTTCAGCGTGGCGATCGTGGTGTCGCGTATCGAATTCATGGCTGCACCGCCTGAATCTCGATTTCAACATCGAGTGAGAACGCCAGCGCGCTGGTCGTCACGCTGCGGCTGGGGAAACCCTCAGGAAACCATAGACGCCAGGCGTGATTAAATTCAGCAAAATGCGCCATATCGCTCAGCCAGACCTGCGCACGCACCACGTTACCCAGCTGTGCGCCCCCGCGCGCCAGCGTTTCACTGACCGAGCGCATAATGGCATTAACCTGCTCAGTTACGGTGCCGTACTGCGGCTGCCCCTCCGGGCTCATCGCCACCTGACCAGAAAGGAAAAGAAAACCGTTCGCCGCTACGGCGTCGGAAAAGGGAAAGGGTTTGGTCGTGGGATAACGGACGAGTGCCATCGTAAAACTCCTGAGGTAACGGAGAATTGACGATAGCATCGCCCGCTGACAATTTCAACAAAATTGCAATTTTCAACAAATGTTGATTTTCAGACGGCGGATTCAGCGTCCATCTCACTAAACACCTGCTGCGCCAGATGCAGCGTCGCGTTGGCAGCCGGCAGGCCGCAGTACAGCGCTGAGTGCATGATCAACTCTTTTAGCTCATCGCGGGTCACCCCGTTGTTAAACGCCGCACGCAGGTGCATTTTCAGCTCCGCTTCACGGTTAAGCGCGATCAGCATCGCAATGGTTATCATGCTGCGGGTATGATGATCCAGCCCCGGCCGGGTCCAGGTTTCTCCCCACGCGTAGCGGGTAATGAAATCCTGAAATTCTTCGTTCAGCGGCGACAGGTTTTTCAGCGTCCGGTCAACGTGCGCATCGCCCAGCACCTTGCGGCGTACCGCCATCCCCTGTTCATAACGTTGCTTATCGTCCATTTTCCCTCCGTAAAAAGGCAATCAGCGCCGAGGTAAATTCCTCGCTGGCTTCCACGTTAGAGAGATGGGAAGCCGGTAAATTCACCAGGAAAGCGCCGTCAATCTGTTGGTGCAGGTAGTTGGCATCGGCAACCGTGGTGACCGGATCGTGTTCGCCAGCGATGATCAGCATCGGCAGTCGGATGGCCGCCACTTCGCCGCGCAGATCGGCCGCCGCCAGCGCTTCACAGCACTCGGCGTAGCCTTCGGCGTCGGCATGCGCCAGCTGATGGCACAACGGCTCAACAATCGCAGGCTGGTGCTGGCGAAAATCGGCAGAAAACCAGCGATCCGCCGAGCCCGCTGCCACCACGCCCATGCCTTCGCTTCGAACGGTGCGCGCACGCGACAGCCAGTTTGCCTGCTCGCCAATTTTTGCCGCCGTGTTGGCCACCGCCACCGCCATAAAGCGTTCTGGCGCAAAGCGGGCCAGCCAAAGCCCGGTCAGGCCGCCCATTGATATCCCGCAAAAGAAGGCGCGCTGAATATGTAAATGGTCAAGCAGCGTGATCACATCCTCACCCAACTGTGACAACGTCACTTTTCCGCGTTTACCCGTTTGCCCGTGACCGTGGGTATCGTAGCGGAGTACGCGAAAGTGCTCGGTTAGCGCGGGCATCTGCGCATCCCACATGGACTGGGTGGTTCCCAGTGAATTAGAGAGCACCAGTACCGGTGCCGTTTCTGGTCCTTCAAGACGATAATGGATATTCATGTCCCTGCTCCTGATAGCGCGCCAGTACCTGGCGCACGAAATGATCGGTACTGCCGATGGCGGCCGCTGGGTCCAGCAGCTGCGAAAGTTGCGCCGGGGAAAGGTGCTGGCTGACCAGCGGGTCCTTCTCCAACAGCGGTTGTAGCGGGCAATCCAGCGCGATGGCCCGCTGACAGAGTTTTTCTATCTGATGATGGGCGTCAGCTTTACCAATAAAGGCCGCCAGCGCCTGAGTGACCGATTCGGCCATAATCAAACCATGAGTGATATCCAGATTGGCGCGCATTTTCGCCGTATTGACCTGCATACCACGCAACAGATATTCACTGTTTTCCAGCACGCCGCCGGAGAGCATCACCAGCTCCGGCAGCGTCTCCCATTCGGCCTGCCAGCCGCCCAGCGCGCGTTCATGTTGCTGAATTTGCGCGGCATACAGCGTAGCCATTAGCCCCGGCATCCGCTGTACGGCGGCCAGAATGGCCGCGCAGCTGACCGGATTACGCTTATGCGGCATGGCCGAGGAGCCCCCCCTGCCTTCGGCAATCGGTTCGCTCACCTCTGCCACTTCGGTCTGCATCAGCAACGAGAAGTCATTGGCAAACTTGCCAAGCGTCGCGCTCAGCCCGGCAAACCAACCGGCGACCTCAAGGATACGATCGCGTTGGCTGTGCCAGGGCGTAGACGGCAGCGCCAGCCCGAGCGTCGCAGACAGCCGCTGCGCCACCTCTGGCCCCTGCGCTTTCAGGGAGGCCAGCGTCCCCGCTGCGCCGCCAAACTGCAGCGACAGGACGCGTGGGCGCAGCTGTACGAGCCGTTCCTGCCAGCGTAGCAGCGCATCGAGCGTGCCAGCGAGCTTCAGGCCAAACGTGATGGGTAAGGCATGTTGCATCCACGTTCGCCCCGGCATCAGCGTGTGCTGGTAGCGCGCCGTCTGTTCTGCCAGCACCTGAATCAAACGGCACAGCCGGATTTCCGCCTCCTGAAGCGCGCCGCGCAGTTGGAGCACCAGGCCGGTGTCAATCGCGTCCTGGCTGGTTGCCCCCCAATGCACATAGCGCGCAGCCTCAGGGTCTTGCGCCTTCACGCGCAGGGTGAGTTGCTTCACCAGTGGAATCGCCAGATTGCCCGCGTTCGCCGCCGCGCTTGCCAGCTCCGGCAGATCAAGCAGCTGCGCCCGGCACATCGCCGCGATGGGGGCCACCGCCGATTCGGGAATCACGCCGCACTGCGCCTGCGCGGTGGCCAGCGCCGCTTCAAAGTCCAGCATCCCCTGCACGGTCTGCTCGTCGCTGAAAAAATCAGTCAGCGCACGGGTACGCAATAGCGGGGTCAACACACTCATTCCAGCTCCTTATACGCGTTCAATAATCAGCGCGATCCCCTGTCCGACGCCGATACACATGGTACACAGCGCATACCGGCCGCCGGTACGACGCAGCTGGTAAGCAGCGGTCATCGCCAGTCGGCCGCCGGAGGCACCAAGCGGATGGCCCAATGCAATCGCCCCGCCGTTCGGATTCACATGGTGGGCGTCGTCAGGCAGGCCCAGATCGCGCAGCACCGCCAGCGCCTGCGCGGCAAACGCTTCATTCAATTCGATAACGTCCATCTGCGCCAGCGTTAACCCCGTCTGCGCAAGGACTTTTCGTACCGCCGGAGCCGGCCCGAACCCCATAATTCGCGGCGCAACGCCAGCGGTCGCCACGCCAACTACGCGGGCCAGCGGCTGTAAATCATTCTGCGTCATCGCCCGTTCGCTTGCCAGCAACAAGGCGCAGGCACCGTCGTTGACCCCGGAGGCATTCCCGGCGGTGACGGTCGCATCGGGGCGCACCACCCCTTTCAGTTTCGCCAGCGCCTCGATGGATGTGCTGCGCGGGTGTTCATCCAGTGAGAAATTCAGCGCTTCGCCCTTACGCTGCGGCACCCATACCGGGATCAGCTCATCGTTAAAGGCGCCGTTAGCCTGCGCCTGCGCGGTACGCTGCTGGCTGCGAAGCGCAAAGGCATCCTGATCGGCACGCGAGATGGCGAAATCCGTCGCCACGTTCTCCGCCGTCTCCGGCATCGAGTCTACGCCGTATAGCGCTTTCATTTGCCCGTTGATAAAGCGCCAGCCGATGGTGGTATCTTCCATTTTCATCGCACGGCTAAAGGCGCTTTCCGCTTTGCCCATCACAAACGGCGCGCGCGACATACTTTCCACGCCGCCGGCAATCATCAGTTGCGTTTCGCCGCTTTTAATCGCGCGCGCCGCCACGCCGATGGCATCGAGGCTGGAGCCGCAAAGCCGGTTAATCGTACTGCCCGGCACCGTTTCCGGCAGACCGGCCAACAGCAGCGCCATGCGCGCGACGTTGCGGTTATCTTCCCCCGCCTGGTTGGCGCAGCCGTAGATCACATCATCAATACGCGATGGGTCTAACCCGCGATTGCGCTCCAGCAGCGCCTTCAGCGGCAGTGCCGCAAGGTCGTCAGCGCGAACGCCAGCCAGAGTACCACCAAAACGACCAAACGGTGTGCGTACCGCGTCGCAGATAAATGCTTGATTCATCATCATTCCTTAAGCGGTTTCCGCGACCGCGTCATAAGTCAGGGTAACCGGCGTGATGCGCTGAAGCTCATCAAAGGAGAGGCCGTTGAAAATCTCACGCACCACCGGGCCGTGGGCGGTGATATCGATAACCGCCAGGTCGGTATAAATACGGCTGACGCAGCCTACGCCGGTCAGCGGATAGGTGCAGTGCTCCACCAGCTTACATTCGCCGTCACGGGTCAGATGGTCCATCATGACAAACACCTGACGTGCGCCGACGGCCAGATCCATGGCGCCCCCCACGGCAGGAATGGCATCCGGCGCGCCGGTGCTCCAGTTGGCCAGATCGCCGCGAGCCGAAACCTGATAGGCCCCCAGTACGCAAATATCGAGATGGCCGCCGCGCATCATGGCGAACGAATCACCGTGATGGAAATAGCAGCCGCCCTGCAGCAGCGTCACGTACTCTTTTCCGGCGTTAATCAGCTCCGGGTCCTCCTCACCAGGTGCGGGCTTTGGCCCCATGCCCAGCAGGCCGTTTTCACTGTGTAAAAAAACTTCTTTATCCGACGGCAAATAGTTGGCGATGCGGGTTGGCAGCCCAATGCCCAGGTTAACGTAGGCCCCTTCAGGGATATCCTGTGCCACGCGTTTGGCCATATCGTCGCGAGAGAGTTTCTGCATTTTTCGGCTCCTTAAGCGCGCTGTGCCTGAGCGATGTGAGATTCCTGCGCATACACGCGCTGAACGAAGATGCCGGGCGTGACGACGTTTTCAGGATCGAGGTCGCCCAGCGCGACCATGCTGGCCACTTCCACAATGGTGGTTTTCGCCGCCGTAGCCATAATCGGCCCGAAGTTACGCGCAGCTCTACGGTAAACCAGATTGCCCCAACGGTCGGCCTGGTGAGCTTTAATCAATGCAAAATCAGCGCTTATCGGGTACTCCAGCACATAGTGGCGGCCATCGATTTCACGGGTTTCTTTGCCTTCCGCCAGCGGCGTGCCGTAGCCCGTAGGTGTGAAAATCGCCCCCAGCCCGGCGCCCGCGGCCTGAATGCGGGCCGCCAGGTTGCCCTGCGGTACCAGCTCCAGCTCGACGCTGCCGCGACGATAAAGATCATCAAAAATATGTGAATCGACCTGACGCGGGAACGAGCAAATCATCTTGCGCACGCGTCCGGCTTTGAGCAGCGCCGCGAGGCCGATTTCACCGTTACCGGCGTTGTTGTTGATAATGGTCAGGTCGCGCGCGCCCTGTTCAATCAGGGCATCGATCAGCAGCGTCGGCTGCCCGGCAGGCCCGAAGCCGCCAATCATAATCGTCGCGCCATCGTGGATACCCGCGACGGCATCGGCCAGCGACGGCACACTTTTATCAATCATCAGGTTGCTCCTTGTTGTGCGGTTATCGCACTAATATTCGTTATTCGCACAAAATGTGACCCGCTTAACGATGTCGGTCAAGGGCGATAATCGAAATATGGTGCGATAATCGAACATCATGTATGTTTAGGTTCAGAATGTGATCGACGGCATAATCGGAGAGAAAAAGTGGACAAACATCCGGACGATATTTTGACGGGCGATAGCGACCCGTTTAAGGGCGACCCCAACTTTATGGCTTCGCTAGCACGCGGGCTGGAGGTGATTCAGGCGTTCACCCCACAGCGTCGGCTGCTGTCGATTTCGCAAATCAGCCAGAAGACGGGGATCCCGCGCGCGGCGGTGCGCCGCTGCCTGTATACGCTGGGCAAACTGGGTTTTGTTTACGCCGAGGACGGTAAGCATTTTCAGCTGCGTCCGCGTATTTTATCGTTGGGTCACGCGTGGCTGGCCTCTACCCCGCTGGCCCGTTCGGCGCAGCCGGTGCTGAAACACTTGAGCGAGATGCTGAATGAGTCGTGCTCCATCGCCACGCTCGACGGCGACGATATTCTGTATATCGCCCGCGCCTCAAGCTCGCGCATTATGACCATCGATCTGGATATCGGCAGCCGTCTGCCCGCCTGGTCAACGTCAATGGGTCGCGTGCTGCTGAGCCATCAGCCGGAAGAGAAGCTAAACGATATGCTGGCACGCATCACCATGATTCGTTACACCCCGCAGACCATCGCCTCGGTCAGCAAGCTGCGCAGCGAGTTGAAGGCCGTACGCCAGCAGGGGTATGCGTTAAACGATCAGGAACTGGAAATGGGGCTGCGTTCACTGGCGGTGCCGCTGTTCAACGCCCAAGGCCAGGTTGAAGCCGCGCTAAACGTTGGCGTGCACGCCGGTCAGGTGTCGGCCAACGAGCTGCTCGAGCGCGTGCTGCCCGAGCTGCAAAAAGCAGCCGCAGAGCTGTCGCTGCTGCTGCGCTAACGGCTGCGTTTGGCGTGACGTTCCCAGTTTTCTTGCTTAGCGACCGCCGACTTACGCAGCGCCACGTAACATGCACCGCTGCCGCCATGATGCGGCAGCGCGCTGCAAAAGGCCTGAACGTCGTCAAATTCGGTTAACCAGCGGGCCAGATAGCTGCGGATGATATTAGCGTGCGAACCGTCCTCTTTGCCTTTACCGTGAATAATCAATACATTACGCAAATTGTCACGCTGTGCCTGAACAATAAAGGCATACACATTCTGGCGGCAGCTTTCTACCGTTTGCTGGCGCAGCTCAAGGCTCGCCTGCTGACCGTATTTTCCCTGACGCAGTTTATCCAGCACGCCGGTCTGTAGCCCTTCGCGCTTAAACTCCAGCGGCGTCCCCAGCGGGATGATGTCAAGAAAGCCGGTCGTCAGAAAATTGTCCAGCTGGAGCGTATCGATCTGCTGGCGGGTCCGGGAGTTTCGTACGGGCTGCCAGTGAACATCACTGTGCTGCTTCAGCGGCTGGACATCCTCCATGGCGCCAAGAAACAGCGATTTGTCGTCAAGATTCATGAGAACTCCCCAGTGTTGCAACTGGTGCATACTATAGCCGTGAGGATTGGCGTGCTCAATGCTTTTCCCTTTACTGTTAAATAATCACTCTGCGAAGTATATAAATGTGTAACAAATTCAAAATATGAATTATTTAACTCAACCTTAAATACAGTAAATCAGCCATTAATTGTTGGGGGCTATTTTGAATACGTGAAATAAATCACCAAGAATTATCTGGAAAATAAACGCAGACCCGTTATAAATAGTAATACCCGCTGTGCGGAGCAAAATGTGGGGAACGGTACGGATACAATTGTGTGGTTGCTGCGGGGTCTGGCGATGTCGACAGACCCCGATTTTTATTCTACGCCCGCCGGCAGTGACTTTACCCGCCCATTCAAGGATATATCTTTACCTTATGGCCCTCGCTTTATATTCTCGCCTCGGCTTTATCTTATTTATTGATCAGTTTTAGCGAAGTTTACCTTTGATTATAAATACACCACATTATTTATAAGGTTATACATCTGAGGTATAGAGTCATCCCCGCCCACATGCTATGGTGACGCGAGAATAATTTGCGTAAACAAATACAGAGAGTGCGCATGCTGACTTTGCTTGAAGATAAAATAACCACCCCGCTTGGGCCGCTGTGGATTCTGTGCGATGAGCAATTTCATCTGCGCGCCGTTGAATGGGAAGAACACAGCGACCGCATGGAGCAGTTGCTGGATATCCACTACCGCGCCGAAGGCTATACCCGCGTAACGTCGGCTAACCCCGGCGGGCTCAGTCAGCAGCTGGCGAACTACTTTGACGGCGACCTGGCAATTATTGAATCGCTTCCCACCGCCACCGCTGGGACGCCGTTTCAGCGTGAAGTGTGGCAAGCTCTGCGCACCATTCCCTGCGGCCAGGTCATGCATTATGGCCAGCTCGCCGAACAGCTTGGTCGTCCAGGCGCTGCGCGCGCGGTGGGTGCAGCAAACGGCGCGAACCCGGTGAGTATTGTGGTCCCCTGCCATCGAGTCATCGGCCGCAACGGAACCATGACCGGCTATGCCGGCGGCGTGCAGCGCAAAGAGTGGCTTCTGCGCCATGAAGGTTACCTGCTACTTTGATTTTCTGTGCCCTTTTCGACGTGCAACGGCGCGTTTAAGCGTAAAGATGCCTGAAATTTTATAAACTATATCAATTAGATATATATCAATCCAGGCTATCCCTTTTTAATCTTGGGTGAATACGCGCGTCGAGACTTACCTGCTCACCAAAAAGATGTTAAAATTGACCAATATCAATTACGGCTTGAGCAAACCTATGATCCCGGAAAAGAGAATTATACGACGCATTCAGTCTGGCGGTTGCGCGATCCATTGTCAGGATTGCAGCATCAGCCAGCTTTGCATCCCGTTCACTCTTAATGAGCATGAGCTTGATCAGCTGAATAATATTATCGAGCGCAAAAAGCCCATTCAGAAAGGGCAAACTTTATTCAAAGCCGGCGATGAACTGAAGTCTCTGTATGCGATCCGTTCCGGTACCATCAAGAGCTACACCATTACTGAGCAAGGCGACGAGCAGATTACCGGCTTCCATCTGGCGGGCGATCTGGTTGGTTTCGATGCCATCGGCACCGGGCACCATCCGAGCTTTGCACAGGCGCTGGAAACCTCAATGGTTTGCGAAATTCCGTTCGAAACGCTTGACGATCTCTCGGGTAAAATGCCGAACCTGCGCCAGCAGATGATGCGTTTAATGAGCGGCGAGATCAAAGGCGATCAGGACATGATCCTGCTGCTGTCGAAGAAAAATGCCGAGGAGCGTCTGGCGGCATTTATCTACAATCTGTCACGTCGTTTCGCCCAGCGAGGCTTCTCTCCGCGCGAATTCCGTCTGACGATGACTCGTGGCGACATCGGTAACTACCTCGGCCTGACGGTCGAAACGATCAGCCGTCTGCTCGGTCGTTTCCAGAAAAGCGGCATGCTGGCGGTTAAAGGTAAATACATTACCATCGAAAACAGCGATGCGCTGGCGGTACTGGCGGGACATACCCGCAACGTTGCCTGATGCCCGTTTTGCTCTACAAATAAAATACCCCGGCCTGCCGGGGTTTTTTATTGCCTTCGTTTAATCAAACACGCCGTTGATAATCGTCGTGACGATGGCCGTGCTCAGCGCAATCAGCACCAGATTGTCGCCAACGATCTGCCATTCGTAACCCGGGTAGTACGGCAGTTGATTCAGCATCGAACCGGGCACCGTTTTTTTGGCAATACCCGGCGGCAACGGTTTTCCACGGGCCAGGTTTTTAGCGATCCCCGGCGGTAACGATTTATAGCCGGTTAAGCCAAAGTTGACCGCTAGCTGCCTGGCCGCTGCATAGCTAATATCGCGATCGACACGATCGGGTTTACCGTAATCTTTTCGCCCTGCGCTCGCATGCCCGTTATCATGCCCGCCGCTCCACTGCTGGCTGCTTCCCTTGTTGCCATTATTGCCATTACCATGATTACCGTTTCCATTACCGTGCCCGTTGCCGGGATTAGCCAACGCGGGAGTGGTACAAAGGACCAACGTCACGATCGCCACCGCCGCCGTTGAGACTGAAGAACGTCTGGACATCATCATTTCCTTCTGTGCCGGAACCTATTAGTAATGTAAAAGATTCAGAACAAAATAACCTACGCAATAAATCTGATTTTTTAACCCGTGTGGCCGGCTCATGGCGCTGCGCTGCTGAATTCTTCCCGCCTGGCGCCGTCGGGTTAATTTATCCTGTTTATTGATCTTACGAAGGTTCTCCCCTGTTTCAATCCCATTATATGAGTTATCTTTTACTGACAAACTGTGGTTACAGCTGTAAGGAGACCCTGTATGGCCAGATATCAAAATATGCTCGTGGCGATTGACCCCAACCAGGACGATCAGCCCGCGCTGCGGCGCGCTGTTTATCTTCACAAGCTGATTGGCGGTCGCATTAAAGCGTTTTTGCCAATCTATGATTTTTCCTACGAGATGACGACCCTTCTGTCTCCTGATGAACGCACCGCAATGCGCCAGGGCGTCATTAGCCAGCGAACCGCATGGATCCGCGAGCAGGCGAAATTCTACCTGGAAGCCGGCGTTCCGCTGGAGATTAAAGTGGTATGGCACAATCGTCCGTTCGAGGCGATTATTCAGGAAGTGGTCAGCGGCGGTCATGATTTGCTGCTGAAAATGGCGCACCAGCACGACAAGCTGGAGTCCGTGATCTTTACCCCAACCGACTGGCACCTGCTGCGTAAATGCCCGTGCCCGGTGTGGATGGTAAAAGACCAGCCGTGGCCGGAGGGCGGGAAAGCGCTGGTTGCGGTCAATCTTGCCAGCGAAGAGGCGTACCACAACGCGCTGAACGAAAAGCTGGTCAAAGAGACCATCGAACTGGCCGAACAGGTCAACCATACCGAAGTGCACCTGGTCGGTGCCTACCCGGTGACGCCTATCAATATCGCCATCGAACTGCCTGACTTCGATCCCAGCGTTTATAACGATGCGATCCGTGGCCAGCATCTGTTAGCCATGAAGTCGCTGCGCCAGAAGTTCGGTATTGATGAGAAGTTTACCCATGTAGAGAAAGGGCTGCCTGAAGAAGTGATCCCGGATCTGGCCGCACATCTGGATGCGGGTATCGTGGTGCTGGGCACCGTCGGGCGTACCGGCATTTCTGCCGCTTTCCTCGGCAACACCGCTGAACAGGTGATCGATCACCTGCGCTGTGACCTGCTCGCCATCAAGCCGAACGACTACCAGACGCCGGTTGAGATGGACGACGAAGAAGACGATTAAGCTCGTCTTTTAAGGCTAAAAACCGGCTGCTGGCCGGTTTTTTTATCTCTTATCGCTACCAGCCGACTTTGCTTCCCCGGCTGAACGGTGGAGTCTATCAATGGAGGCCTAGTCGCCAGGCAAAATCGATCTCTTCTTTGAGCTCAATAGCAGAGAGTGACATCAGATCGGCAAACTCCAGCTCGAGCTGCTTAACGCGTTTCAGGTACTGTGCGGGGGTTAAAGGCGTGGTTTCACGGCGGAGAAATTCGATTGCCAGTTGTGCAGGCGTTAACAAGGTATCCATAACTTCCTCTATAGGTTTATACGACGTTATGCAGTATAGCACCTTTCGCTGCGCGTTTTTTGACCAAAAGCAATCAACAGACAAATAAAAGCCGCCCAAACAACAGGCGGCTTTTCTGCTTTATGCGCGTGATTAAAGCGCTTTCAGAATCGCGTCCACGCTCGCTTTCGCATCGCCGAACAGCATCTGGGTGTTCTCTTTAAAGAACAGCGGGTTCTGCACGCCGGCATAGCCGGTGTTCATCGAGCGTTTGAAGACGATAACGTTCTGCGCCTTCCACACTTCCAGCACCGGCATCCCGGCAATAGGACTCTTCGGATCGTCCTGCGCGGCTGGGTTAACGGTGTCGTTCGCGCCGATAACCAGAACGGTATCGGTGTCGGCGAAGTCGTCGTTAATTTCGTCCATTTCGAGCACGATGTCGTAAGGCACCTTCGCCTCTGCCAGCAGCACATTCATATGCCCCGGCAGACGCCCGGCAACCGGGTGAATACCGAAGCGCACCTTGATGCCGCGCGCGCGCAGCTTCTCGGTGATTTCCGCCACCGGATACTGCGCCTGCGCGACCGCCATGCCGTAGCCCGGGGTGATGATGACCGAGTGCGAGTTTTTCAGCATCTCGGCGGTTTCTTCCGCGGTAATTTCGCGGTGCTCACCCACTTCTTCTTCGCTGCCGCTTGAGGAGCCGTCGGTACCAAAGCCGCCAGCGATAACGCTGAAGAACGAACGGTTCATCGCTTTACACATAATGTACGACAGAATGGCACCGGAAGAACCGACCAGCGCGCCGGTGACGATCAGCAGGTCGTTGCTGAGCATAAAGCCCGCCGCCGCCGCCGCCCAACCGGAGTAGGAGTTCAGCATGGAGACGACTACCGGCATGTCTGCCCCGCCAATTGACGCCACCAGGTGCCAGCCAAAGGCCAGCGCGATAACCGTCATTACCAGCAGGCACAGAACCTGGGTGCCAACGCTGTCGGTACGCACAAAAGCGACCATCAGCAGGAAGGAAACCACCAGCGCCGCCAGATTCAGCTTGTGGCGGTTTGGCAGCATCAGCGGCTTCGAGGACATCTTGCCGCACAGTTTGCCGAACGCCACGATAGAACCGGTGAAGGTCACCGCACCGATGAAGATACCGAGGAACACTTCGGTCAGGTGAATATTGACCAGAATCTGGTCCATGCCGGTTTCGTGCTGCAGGTAGCTGTTGAAGCCCACCAGCACCGCCGCCAGACCCACGAAGCTGTGCAGCACCGCCACCAGCTCCGGCATTTCGGTCATTTCCACTTTCTTCGCCAGGCGAATACCGATCGCGCCGCCGATAATCATCGCCAGCAAGATCCATGCGACGTTGCTGGTATCCGGCCCGAAGATGGTGGCAATCAGCGCAATGGCCATACCGGCAATACCGTAGTAGTTGCCCTGCTGTGACGTTTCGTGTTTAGACAAACCGGCCAGGCTGAAAATAAACAGGACGGCGGCAACAATGTATGCAGCTGTGACTAATCCTCCAGACATGTGTTACCCCTTATCCTTTGCGGAACATTTTCAGCATGCGCTGAGTGACGGTGAAACCACCAAAAATATTAATGCTGGCGATCAGCACCGCGATAAAGCTCAGGAAGCTCACCCAGCCTCCGTGGCCTATCTGCAGTAATGCTCCAACCACGATAATGCCCGAAATGGCGTTAGTCACCGACATCAGCGGCGTGTGCAGCGCATGAGAGACGTTCCACACCACGTAGTAACCAACGACGCAGGACAGCGCGAAGACGGTAAAGTGGCCGAGGAACTCTTTCGGCGCCACGTTCGCCAACCAGCCAAACAGGATAATGACCAGCGCAATCAGCGCGTATTTCCGCCACGGCGACGCCGGTTTTTCGGGTTCTTTTGCTGCCGGAGCTGCTTTTGGCGCAGCCTGCGGCTGGGCAGAAACCTGAATCGGCGGTGCCGGCCAGGTGACTTCCCCTTCGCGGATCACGGTTACGCCGCGAACCACGACATCGTCAAAGTCGATGGCGATATTGCCGTCTTTCTCTTTGCACAGCAGCTTCAGCAGGTTCACCAGGTTAGTGCCATACAGCTGGGAGGACTGCGTCGGCAGGCGGCCAGCCAGATCGGTATAACCAATCACCTTCACGCCGTTTGCGGTGGTGACGATTTCATTCGCCACGGTGTACTCACAGTTGCCGCCGTTCTGTGCGGCCAGATCGACAATGACGCTGCCCGGCGTCATGGAGTCGACCATTTCGCGGGTGATCAGCTTCGGTGCCGGTTTGCCCGGAATCAGCGCGGTGGTCACGATAATGTCGACCTCTTTTGCCTGGGCGGCAAACAGGGCCATTTCCGCAGCGATAAACGCCTCGGACATGACTTTGGCATAGCCGTCTCCGCTGCCGGCTTCTTCTTTGAAGTCCAGCTCGAGGAATTCGGCGCCCATGCTCTGCACCTGCTCTTTCACTTCCGGGCGAGTATCAAAGGCACGGACGATAGCGCCAAGGCTATTTGCCGCGCCAATGGCAGCAAGCCCGGCAACGCCCGCGCCGATCACCATTACCTTGGCCGGCGGCACTTTACCCGCAGCGGTAATCTGCCCGGTAAAGAAGCGGCCAAACTCGTGGGCGGCTTCAACAATGGCGCGGTAGCCCGCGATATTTGCCATCGAGCTCAGCGCATCCAGCGACTGCGCGCGGGAAATACGCGGCACAGAATCCATCGCCATCACGTTAATATTGCGCGCGGCGAGTTTCGCCATCAGCTCGGCATTTTGTGCCGGCCAGATAAAGCTAATCAGCGTGGTGCCCGGATTCAGCAACGCAATTTCTTCATCCAGCGGCGCGTTAACTTTGAGAATAACGTCGGATTGCCAGACATCGTCACCTGAGACGATTTCCGCCCCAGCCTGGACAAAGGCGCCATCATCAAAGCTGGCTAATTTTCCTGCACCACTCTCCACTGCCACGCTAAAACCGAGTTTCAGCAGCTGCTCTACCGTTTTCGGCGTTGCTGCAACTCGCGTTTCCTGGGCCCACCTCTCTTTCGGTACACCAATACGCATAACGATTCCCTTATAGCGGTTCTTATTTGATGGTTTGCCGTTTTGTCAGTTTGTTGCGGATACCCCGTCAGTGACCAACAGGCGAACAACCTGAATAAATAAAACAGTAACAAACTGTCTATAACCTACTGAAAATACCGATTGTGATCTAGCGCCGAAAAACAGTATTTTTGCATTAAATGCCAAATAAGGAGTTCCGGCCGCTGCAAACAGCGATATTTACCCCCATTTGAGTCGCGAACCTCATAATTCGCTTCATCTCCGTGGGAAAACATGATTTTTCGCGGGCGCAGCAGCGCGTTTAACATTCCATTAACTTAAAAAAGTCATATGGTTGACCGCTTTTTCTGGTCAAGCGCCCGTTTTTTCAACATATCAGGAAAAGTTATCCAAAACCGTCACCGGGTTCGCATCTGAAGTTAAAAATGACGCAGACAATGGCGTCATTTCAATGCCATAATCAGACGTTTTCCCATTAACAACATGACCCGAATTTGGTTTGCGCAAGGCGAAGGATTATTTTTATGAAGCTTAAGAACACCCTCCTCGTGTCCGTCATGCTGTCTGCCGCGGCAATGTCCGCCCAAGCAGCCACCGAGCTGACCCCGGAGCAAGCGTCCGCATTAAAGCCCTATGACCGCGTAGTGATCACCGGTCGCTTTACCGCCATTGGCGACGCCGTCAATGCGATGTCACGTAAAGCGGACAAAGAAGGCGCAGCCTCTTTCTATGTTGTCGATACGTCTGACTACGGCAACAGCGGCAACTGGCGCGTGACGGCTGACCTCTATAAACAAGATGCACCGAAGGCCGACACCCCGAAAAACCGCATCATCAACGGCGTAATGGAACTGCCGAAAGATCAGGCCGTTGAGCTGGAGCCGTACGACACCGTTACCGTGCAGGGCTTCTACCGCAGCCAGCCGGAAGTCAACGACGCCATTACTAAAGCCGCTAAAGCAAAAGGCGCAGACTCTTTCTTTATCGTGCGCCAGGTGGATGCCAACGACGGCGGTAACCAGCGTATTACTGCCTATATCTATAAAGCTGATGCGAAAAAACGTGTGCTGCAGAGCCCGGACGCCATTCCGGCTGACTCCGATGCGGGTCGTAAGATGCTGGCAGAAGGTGGCGAAGCCGCGAAACAGGTTGAGATCCCAGGCGTCGCCACCACGGCCGCAGTGGGTTCCGGCACCGGCGTAGGCCGCTTCTTCGAAACGCAAACATCGAAAGGCGGGCGTTACAGTGTCACGCTGCCGGATGGCACCAAGGTTGAAGAACTGAATAAAATCACCGCTGCGCAGATGATTCCGTTCGACAGCATCAAATTCACCGGTAACTACGGCAACATGACCGAAGTGTCTTACCAGGTGGCCAAACGTGCCGCTAAGAAAGGCGCTAAGTACTACCATATTACCCGTGAATGGCAGGAGCGCGGCGGCAACGTCACCATCAGCGCCGACCTGTACAAGTAAGCCACAGCAAAAGGCGGCCCCGGCCGCCTTTTTTATTCTTTTCCTGCCATCCTGTGTTGCATGTCTGCAGCGCTCTCCGTAAAATCGCCGCCTTCAGCGCAATCCTCCATTTTTATGCGATTTCGCCAAATAAATATTCTGGTTCTTCTCTTTCCGCAACAGGATTCACATGGAAAAGAAATTAGGGCTTAGCGCCCTGACCGCTCTGGTTCTGAGCTCGATGCTCGGCGCCGGCGTTTTTAGTCTGCCGCAGAACATGGCCGAGGTAGCCAGCCCGGCAGCGCTGCTGATTGGCTGGGCCATTACCGGCGTCGGTATCCTGTTTTTAGCCGTCGCCATGCTGGTGCTGACGCGCATTCGCCCCGATCTTGACGGCGGCATTTTCACCTACGCCCGAGAAGGCTTCGGCGAGCTGATTGGCTTTTGTTCGGCGTGGGGCTACTGGCTCTGTGCGGTTATTGCCAACGTGTCGTATCTGGTGATTGTCTTTTCCGCCCTCAGTTTCTTTACCGATACGCCCGAACTGCGTCTGTTCGGTGACGGCAATACCTGGCAGTCGATCGTCGGCGCGTCGGTGCTGCTGTGGGTCGTCCACTTCCTGGTCCTGCGCGGGGTACAGACCGCCGCCAGCATTAACCTGGTTGCCACGCTGGCGAAGCTTGTGCCGCTAGGCCTGTTCATTGTGCTGGCCGCCATCGCGTTTAACAGTGATATCTTTACCCTGGATTTCCACGGCATCGATCTCGGCGTGCCGGTGTGGGAACAGGTGAAAAACACCATGCTGATTACCCTGTGGGTATTTATCGGCGTGGAGGGCGCGGTTGTTGTCTCGGCGCGTGCGCGCAATAAAAAAGACGTGGGCCGCGCGACCCTCCTGGCGGTCATTTCCGCGCTGGGGGTGTATTTGCTGGTGACGCTGCTGTCGATGGGCGTTGTCGCTCGCCCTGAGCTGGCGGAAATGCGTAACCCGTCAATGGCCGGGTTGATGGTGCGAATGATGGGGTCCTGGGGTGAGATTGTCATTGCCGCCGGGCTGATTGTTTCCGTCTGCGGTGCCTACCTCAGTTGGACGATTATGGCGGCGGAGGTCCCGCTGCTGGCCGCTACGCACAAAGCGTTTCCGCGTGTCTTTGCCCGCCAGAATGCTAACAATGCGCCCTCGGCCTCGCTGTGGTTAACGAACCTCTGCGTCCAGGCAAGCCTGGTGCTGATCTGGCTAACCGGCTCAGATTACAATACGCTGCTGACCATCGCGTCCGAAATGATCCTTGTACCTTATTTTCTGGTGGGCGCATTTCTGCTGAAGGTCGCCCGTCGCCCGCTGCATAAGGTGATTGGTATCGGCGCCTGTATTTATGGCTTATGGTTATTGTATGCGTCCGGCCCGATGCATCTGCTGCTGTCGGTGGTGCTTTACGCGCCGGGTCTGTTAGTGTTTATCTATGCACGCCGCACGCATCAGGATAATATCCTGCTCAAGCGCCGCGAATTAGCCTTAATTGGCCTGCTTCTGCTTGCCGCCGTGCCGGCAACGTGGATGTTGATGGGGTAACGCGTGTCGCCCCATCGTCGACAACATATGGAGATAACGATGGGAAATACGCTATCACGCCCCGTTCTGATAACCGGTGGAGGTCGCCGCATCGGCCTCGCCCTTGCCCACCATTTTCTCGCCCAGCAGCAGCCGGTGATCGTCAGCTACCGTACCCGCTATCCGGCCATCGATAGGCTGGAACAGGCCGGGGCGGTCTGCATTCAGGCCGATTTTTCCCACGATGATGGAATCTATACCTTTGCCGAGGCGGTAAAATCACGCTGCAGCGGCCTACGCGCCGTGCTGCACAACGCCAGCGGCTGGCAGGCGGAAAGCCCAACAACCCCGCTGAGCCATGTGCTCAACGCCATGATGCAAATTCACGTACACGCCCCCTACCTGCTTAACCATGAGCTGGAAGACCTGCTGCGCGGTCATGGGCACGCCGGGAGCGATATTATTCACTTCACCGACTACGTGGTTGAACGCGGCAGCGATAAGCATATTGCCTATGCCGCCAGTAAAGCCGCGCTGGATAATATGACCCGTTCGTTTGCCCGTAAACTGGCGCCGGAAGTCAAGGTTAACGCCATTGCGCCTGCGCTGGTGCTGTTTAATGAAGGCGACGATGCGGACTATCGTCAGAAGGCGCTGAATAAATCGCTGATGAAAATCGCCGGCGGCGAGAAAGAAATTATCAACCTGGTTGAGTATATTCTCACCAGCGATTACGTCACCGGCCGCTCCTACGCCGTCGACGGCGGGCGACCGCTGGTTTAAAGGTTAATGCAGGCGGCCCCATAGGAAAATCAACAGCCAGGCGCTGACGCCCCAACAGGCGACGGCGCCTGCTAATGCCAGCGGCAGACGCATCATGCCGGTGAAATACCACAGCGATAGCAGATACAGAAAGTACGGAATAATCGACCACATCCCAAAAACGATAGTGGCCCGCAGCGCCTCGGTGCCACGCTCGCTGGCAACGATATAGTGCGCAATCAGCGCAAAGGTAGGAAACAGCGGAATCAGCCCGGCGATGGCGTAGTTTTTCGTTTTTGCCAGAATGCCGATCAGTACCACCACCAGCGCGCCAAGCAGCGCCTTAATTAACAACCCCATCTTATTATTCACCAATATACAACATGTTGCTCCAGCATAGCGGAAGCGGTGCCATTAATGAATGGAAATTCAACGGTATTGCCAACCCCCATTTTAACACGGCCGCAGGGGCGGCTTTTTGTGGCAGCAAAATCGCGCGCAGTGTATCGTAGCTTTTTTTAAGCCAGTGCGTAGAGTCATGAATAAGATCGTTTATGTTGAGGATGATCCGGATGTAGGCGCGTTGATCGCCGCTTATCTGGGTAAGCATGATATGGATGTGGTGGTCGAGCCACGCGGCGATAACGCCGAAGCAACCATTGCCCGCGAACAACCGGACCTGGTGCTGCTGGATATCATGCTGCCGGGCAAGGACGGCATGACGCTGTGTCGCGATCTGCGCGGCCAATGGCCGGGCCCGATCGTGCTGTTAACCTCACTGGACAGCGATATGAACCATATCCTGTCGCTGGAAATGGGCGCGAACGACTATATCCTGAAAACCACCCCACCGGCCGTGCTACTCGCGCGCCTGCGCTTGCATTTGCGCCAGCGCCCTACCGGCAGCAGCGCAGCAGCGCCCGCCCAGCCGGCGCTGACGCCGCATAAAGCCATTCGTTTTGGCACGCTGGCGATCGATCCGGTCAACCGCCAGGTGCTGCTGAGCGGAGACTCCATTGCCCTTTCCACCGCCGACTTCGATCTGCTGTGGGAGCTGGCTACCCATGCCGGGCAAATTATGGACCGCGACGCGCTGCTGAAAAATCTGCGCGGCGTAAGCTATGACGGGATGGATCGCAGCGTCGATGTGGCTATTTCACGCCTGCGCAAAAAGCTCCAGGACAGCGCGACGGAGCCTTATCGTATTAAAACCGTACGCAATAAAGGTTATCTTTTTGCGCCACATGCCTGGGAATAGCCATCAGCATTTTATGCTGGTGCTAAAACTATAACCCTCGAGAGACAGCGCACCACCCACCTTAAAAACAGCGTGTTTATGCTGCCAACGGCGCAAATCTTCGCCACATGGCAGCATTTTCTGCAATTACTCCGCAGCCAGATTCAGCGCAGCGGTGTTCACGCCGCGGGCAAAGCCATTTTCCAGTAGCCCAAGGGTCACGTTGCACACGTCCTCAGCGCTAATGCCTGCGTTCTCAAGCGGAAAGCTGAGCACCGCATCGCGAATCACCGTTATTGACAGCCCCAGGTCGGCCGCCATACGTACGGTAGAATTCACGCAGTAACCAGCTACGGCACCGATGACGGCAAGATCGTTTATCTGCGCACGCTTTAACCCGTCATAAAGATCGGTGGAGCTAAAGGCCGACGATGTGGTCTTGATAAATACCGCTTCACCGGCACGCTCTTCAAAGCCGGCAACGGGTTGAAACTGGGGTGAGTCCCGGTGCATCGGTGAGCCAGGCTCCAGCGTTTCGTGGCGCACGTGCAGCACCGGCTTGCCTGCCGCCCTGAATGCCGCAATGGCGGTGCGCATATTGTCGATACTGTTGGTGGGAAAATAAGCCATGCCCCCGGCGATTCTTTCCGGAACAAACCCCTGCATATCGATGATCAGTAACGCTTGCATAGCACCCTCGCGCGAACGGAAAACCACCAAACTACGTCCGTCACGCGAGGATAGCAAGCTGCTGATTTTAGGGTGTTAGCCTAGGGCCAGAACGTCATGAAAACGATCGCATCGCCACGATCTTTTTAACCTGGATATAGCCAGAGGTTTATAGGTTGTGTTGGTATCGTACGCCGACAGAATGCGACACCGCATTATCATGTTTCATAAAATAAAAGCTGGTCAGAAACAGCCCCACCATAAACGGTATTTCGTACAACTCTTCCATCAGATCCGCATAATTCGGTTCACGCACAAACAAGGGTGCCAGCAGACGGTGATGTTCGATCGTGTCCGCAATCAAAAATGTCATCACCGTGACGGCCATTAACCACAGCGGCTTAGGGCTATCTTTAATGCGTCGAACAATCTCTTTACGCAGCGGCGACGACAGCAGAGAAAGAAGCACCCCTGCAACCAGTACCGTGGCTATCGCGTGAAACACAATACGCGGCGCATCAGGAAAATAAACGCGCCCCCAGCTGGTGCTGCGCCCAAGCAGCACCAGCCACCACAGCGTAGCCCACATCCAGAACTGTTTCTCGCCCGCCGGTTTTTCCCACGGCTTGCTGTAGCACACGGTAAACACGGCGCCAAACAGCAACCACAGCGCCTGTCCATTCTCGATATGTGTCACCAGCGCACCGTCGTCCAACGAAATACGCCACTCCGCCGCGAAAGGAAACAATGCGGAAAGCACCAGCAGGACCATCGCAGAGAATGAGAAGTGTGTGTCAAATTTCATCATCGTAATTTACCTTAAGAACCGACTTACGATAATAAAATTGAGAGGAGACAATACATTAGCATTGAATGCTATCTTCTTAAGGTTTTCTTAATATTCGCATCTTTGGCAAAAAACATTTAATGCTTTATTGCCCACACCTTTTGATCTGAGCCCGCACTGTATTTTATATAACAGCACATAATGCACAAATAGACGACGAGAAGAATATTCCTATCATCTCGTCATTATTCCGATCGTGACTATGATTGTTTAACAAGCCACCATCAGCGTGCATTGGCTTTATCGATCGCGTTATTTCCTGCCGTGCTTATGTTTATATTCACTCCCAATATGTCGACGGCATGACCGTCAGCGGCTAACGGCGTGGTATTAGGGGGATTTATCGGCAAATGAAATCACCGCTTCCCCGGCCACAGCCGCGGCGATTTATCTCGGTGACCCCGTGCGCTGCATGCAGAAAGTATGAATACAGTGTACTCTCCCGGGTACGCTGCTAACCGGCGGCTGGGTAGCGTTCTGGCCTGTTTGTACGCCAGAGTCATGCGCCCCCTCGCCACACCCTATTGAACGTTCGGTGGTTTTCGATGAAAAAGCTGTTTGTGCAGTTTTACCTGCTACTGTTTGTCTGCTTTCTGGTCATGACGATGCTGGTCGGGCTGGTCTACAAATTTACCGCCGAGCGTGCGGGGCGTCAGTCGTTGGATGACCTGATGAAAAGCTCGCTGTACCTGATGCGCAGCGAGCTGCGTGAGATTCCGCCGCGTAACTGGAGCAAAACGCTTAACGAACTGGATCTGAACCTGTCTTTCGATCTGCGCATTGAACCACTGAGCAAGTTCCAGCTGGCCGATAGCGCCATGCAGCACCTTCGCGCCGGTGATATCGTTGCGCTCGACGATCAGTACACCTTTATTCAGCGCATTCCGCGCAGCCACTATGTGCTGGCGGTCGGCCCGGTCCCGTATTTGTACTTTATGCATGAGATGCGGCTACTCGATATTGCCCTCATGGCGTTTATCGCCATTTCGCTGGCCTTCCCGGTATTCATCTGGATGCGCCCGCACTGGCAGGATATGCTACGTCTGGAAAACGCCGCGCAGCGCTTTGGCGACGGGCATCTGGGGGAGCGTATTCATTTCGACAGTTTATCCAGCTTCGAGCGGCTGGGCGTCGCTTTTAACCAGATGGCCGACAATATCAATGCGCTTATCGCCAGCAAAAAGCAGCTGATTGACGGCATTGCACACGAGCTGCGTACGCCGCTGGTTCGTCTGCGCTACCGTCTGGAGATGAGCGAGAACCTGACTGAAGCCGAGTCTCAGGCGCTGAATCGCGATATTAGCCAGCTGGAAGCGCTGATTGAAGAACTGCTGACCTACGCACGTCTTGATCGCCCGCAGACCGAGCTTTCTCTGACCACTCCCGACCTCCCGCGCTGGATAGCCGCGCACGTTGAAGATGTGCAAGCGGTGAACCCGCAGCGAGACATCACGCTTAAGCAGTTGACCCAGGGCGACTACGGCGCGCTGGATATGCGCCTGATGGAACGCGTTCTCGATAACCTGATCAATAACGCCATGCGTTACAGTCAGTCCCAGATTCAGGTCAGCCTGACCCTCAGCGGGAGCCAGGCCTGCCTGCTGGTGGACGACGACGGCCCGGGTATTGCCGCCGATGAACGCGAGCGCGTATTTGAACCGTTTGTTCGCCTGGATCCCAGCCGCGACCGCGCGACCGGCGGCTGCGGCCTGGGTCTGGCTATCGTCCACTCCATCGCCACGGCCATGGGCGGACACGCTAGCTGCGAAAGCAGCCCGCTCGGCGGCGCGCGCTTCAGTCTGCAATGGCCTATTTACCACTCTATTTCCCTGCCCGCGGCTAGCTGACCGCGGTTTGCACGGTGCCGAATCGTGGATTATAGTCACAACATCAAAAGTATGTTGTAACTAATTAACAACAGAGGAACGCGACCATGGCCAGTTACGATCTCGTTGAGCGCTTAACCGACACCTTCCGCCAGCTTGAACGCAACCTTGCCGAGCTGCGCAACGAGCTGTCTGCGTGCCGTCTGCTGACTGCCCGCATCTTCGCGCTGCCGGAAGTACCGAAAACCGCCGAGCACGCCCCGCTGTCGCGCATTCCGGTTGTCCAGCATCTCGGCCAGCCGGCGTTTGCCATGGCGCTTCAGCACTTCAGCCACCTGTTTATTCAGCAGCAGTCGGAAAACCGCAGCAGTAAGGCCGCGGTACGTTTGCCCGGCGCAATCTGCCTGCAGGCAGGCAGCGAACAGCACGATGCGCTCAGCCACCGGGTCCAGCTGATTAACCGTCTGAAAGCCGAGCTGGAACAGATTATCACCGTTGATTCCGGCCTGCCGTCGGTGGCCCGTTTCGAATGGGTTCATCGCTATATACCGGGGCTAATTACCCTCAACGCCTACCGCTCGCTCACCCTGCTGCACGACCCGAGCACGATTCGTTTTGGCTGGGCCAATAAGCACATTATCAAAAACCTGACCCGTGATGAGGTGTTGGCACAGCTGGAGAAGAGTCTGAAATCGCCCCGCGCCGTGCCCCCCTGGACGCGGGAACAGTGGCAGGCGCGGCTGGAGCGCGAATATCAGGACATTGCCGCCCTGCCGCAAAAGGCCAGACTGAAGATTAAACGCCCGGTGAAGGTCCAGCCCATTGCGCGCGTATGGTACGCCGGAGAACAAAAGCAGATACAGTACGCCTGCCCCGGCCCGCTGATTGCCGTCAGCAGCGGGCGCAACGGCGTCAGCGTACCGGATCTGGGCGAGCTGCTGGACTACGACGCCGATAATGTACAGCACCGGCATAAGCCGCAGGCACAGCCTCTACAGCTGCTTATTCCGCGGCTTCATCTGTGGCTCGCGACCGATTAACGCAGGCCCGGCAGGCTCCCTACCATCTCCTGCGGACGAACCCAAAGATCGAACTCTTCGGCGCTGAGATAGCCTAAAGCCAGCGCCGCATTTTTCAACGTCAGCCCCTCTTTGTGCGCCTTCTTGGCGATTTCTGCCGCTTTATCGTAGCCGATATGCGTATTCAGCGCGGTCACCAGCATCAGCGACTCATTAAGCAGTTGCTCAATTCGCTCGCGGTTTGGCTCAATGCCCACCGCACAGTGCGCGTTGAAGCTCTCCATGCCATCAGCCAGCAGTCGCAGCGATTGCAGCACGTTATGAATAATCATCGGCCGGTAGACGTTCAGTTCAAAGTTACCGGATGCCCCGCCCATATTCACCGCCACATCGTTGCCCATGACCTGGCAGCACAGCATGGTCATAGCTTCACACTGGGTTGGGTTGACCTTTCCTGGCATAATTGACGACCCCGGTTCGTTTTCCGGTATCGACAGTTCACCGATACCGCAGCGCGGCCCCGATGCCAGCCAGCGCACGTCGTTGGCAATTTTCATCAGCGATGCCGCCAGCCCTTTCAACGCACCGTGGGTATGCACCAGCGCATCGCAGGTGGCCAACGCTTCAAACTTGTTCGGCGCCGTCACAAACGGCTGCCCGGTCAGCGCTGCCAGCTCTTTCGCCACGCGAACCGCATATTCAGGATGGGTATTCAGCCCGGTTCCCACCGCCGTCCCGCCCAGCGCCAGCTCGCTCAGGTGCGGCAGGCTCTGCTCCAGATGACGACGATTGTGCTCCAGCATAGCCACCCAGCCGGAAAACTCCTGGCCGAGGGTCAGCGGCGTGGCATCCTGAAGGTGGGTGCGGCCGATTTTGACGATATCGCGGAAGCGTTCGGCTTTCTGGCGTAACGTTTCCTGTAATATCGCAAGCTGCACCAGAAGATGTTCGCGCAGCGCGATGACCGCCGCCACGTGCATCGCCGTCGGGAACACGTCGTTAGAGCTCTGACTTTTGTTGACGTCATCGTTCGGGTGGACCTGACGAGCCATCCCGCGCTCGCCGCCCAGCAGTTCGCTGGCGCGGTTGGCCAGCACCTCATTCATGTTCATGTTGCTTTGCGTGCCGGAACCGGTCTGCCAGATGGCCAGCGGGAACTCATCCTGATGGCGGTTTTGCAGCACTTCATCGGCCGCCGCCATAATGGCACCGGCTTTATCCGCGGTGAGCAGGCCTAAATCCTGGTTGACCTTAGCCGCCGCGCGCTTGGTCAGCGCCAGGGCGTGAATCAGCGAAAGCGGCATTTTCTCCGTGGAAATACGAAAATGCTCCAGGGAGCGTTGGGTTTGTGCGCCCCACAGTTTGTCGGCGGGCACCTCGATAGGGCCCATTGAATCGCTTTCGCGGCGTGACGTTGTCATTACTTTCTCCTTGAATTCAAAGTGATTGTGAAGTGACAGTGCTCAAGCAGGCTAAGATCAGTATGGTACAAATAAAAAACCGCCCCGAGGGGCGGTGAAAGGATTACTTCACGCAGCGGGCGCACTGCGACGCCTGAATCTGCTGGAAGAAGTCGTTACCTTTGTCATCCACGAGGATAAACGCCGGGAAGTCTTCTACTTCAATTTTCCAGATGGCTTCCATTCCCAGCTCCGGGTACTCCACGCATTCAAGACTCTTAATACTGCTCTGCGCCAGTACCGCCGCCGGGCCGCCGATGCTACCGAGGTAGAACCCGCCGTGTTTGTGGCAGGCATCGGTGACCTGCTGGCTACGGTTGCCTTTCGCCAGCATGATCATACTGCCGCCTTCCGACTGCAGCTGATCGACGTAGGAGTCCATACGGCCTGCGGTGGTTGGGCCCAAAGAGCCAGACGCGTAGCCCTCTGGCGTTTTTGCCGGGCCGGCATAGTAAATTGGATGATCTTTGATGTACTGCGGCAGACCTTCGCCTTTATCCATGCGTTCTTTCAGCTTGGCGTGGGCAATATCGCGCCCCACGATAATGGTGCCGCTTAGCGACAGGCGAGTGGAAACCGGATACTGAGACAGCTGCTTGAGGATCTCGCTCATCGGGCGGTTGAGGTCAACCTTCACCGCTTCGCCTTCGCCCGCCTTACGCAGCGATTCCGGTATGTATTTACCCGGGTTGTTCTCCAGTTTCTCAATCCAGATGCCGTGACGGTTAATCTTCGCTTTGATGTTACGATCGGCGGAACACGAGACGCCCATCCCCACCGGGCAGGATGCGCCGTGGCGCGGCAGACGAATCACCCGAACATCGTGGGCAAAGTACTTGCCGCCGAACTGCGCACCCAGCCCCAGGTTCTGCGCCTCTTCCAGCAGTTCTTTTTCCAGCTGTACGTCGCGGAAGGCCTGACCGTGCTCGTTCCCCTCGGTCGGTAGGCCATCGTAGTATTTCGTGGACGCTAGCTTCACCGTCTTCAGCGTGGCTTCCGCGGAGGTCCCGCCGATGACGAATGCGATATGGTACGGCGGGCAGGCCGCGGTTCCCAGGGTACGCATTTTCTCAACCAGATAGCTTTTCAGCTTCGCCGGGGTGATCAGCGCCTTGGTTTCCTGATACAGGTAGGTTTTGTTCGCCGAGCCGCCGCCTTTAGCAATGCACAGGAACTTATATTCGTCGCCATCGACGCTGTAGAGGTCAATCTGCGCCGGCAGGTTGGTACCGGTGTTGACCTCTTTATACATATCGAGAGGCGCGTTCTGCGAGTAGCGCAGGTTATCTTCAATAAAGGTGTCATACACGCCGCGCGCCAGCGCCGCTTCATCGCCGCCGCCGGTCCAGACGCGCTGGCCTTTTTTACCCATGATGATCGCCGTGCCGGTATCCTGGCAGGTCGGCAGAATACCCTTCGCGGCGATATCCGAGTTACGCAGGAACTGCAGCGCTACGTACTTGTCGTTTTCGCTGGCCTGCGGATCGTTAAGGATATCGGCCACCTGCTGCTGATGCGCGGGGCGGAGCATAAAGGAAGCATCGTGGAAGGCGTGTTTGGCGAGGAGCGTCAGCGCTTGCGGGGCAACTTTGAGGACTTCCTGCCCTTCAAATTCTGCGACGGAAACGTAGTCGTTGCTCAACAGATAGTATTCGGTCTCATCCTTTTTTAACGGAAAAGGATCCTGATAATAAAAAGGTTTATTCGACATTGTGCTCTCACTTACTGCTTTGATGATGTTGTTAAAGGCAGTCTTTCCATTTGCCCGGTTAAAAGCGAGTTACCCTATCGTACACAATTTTTTAACAAAAACTGAGACTAGTACGACTTTTTATTTCTTGAGAATACGCGCGCGCTTTTTTTTGCTTTAATACGTCGCAAAGAATCCACATTGAAACAGGGCTTGATAATGCAAAAACTCATTAACTCAGTGCAAAACTATGCCTGGGGTAGCAAAACTGCGTTAACGGAACTCTACGGAATGGCCAATCCTGACGATCTGCCGATGGCGGAACTGTGGATGGGCGCGCACCCGAAGAGCAGCTCAAAAATTGCCGATGCTCAGGGAAATGTTCATTCACTGCGTGAGGTGATTGACGGCGACAAAACCGCGCTGCTGGGCGAGAAAGTCGCCGCGCGTTTTGGCGAATTACCCTACCTGTTTAAAGTCCTGTGCGCCGCACAGCCGCTTTCCATTCAGGTGCATCCGAGCAAAACGGCTGCGGAAACCGGTTTTGCCAAAGAAAACGCCGCCGGTATCGCTCTGGACGCGGCCGAACGTAACTACAAAGATCCCAATCACAAACCTGAGCTGGTCTTTGCCCTTACCCCCTTCCTGGCGATGAATGCCTTCCGCGAATTCGGCCAGATCGCCGCGCTGCTGGCGCCGGTCGCCGACGCGAACCCGCTGATCGGTCAGTTTATTGCACAGCCCGACGGCGACAGCCTGAGCGCGCTGTTCGCCGGTCTGCTTAATATGCAGGGCGCAGAAAAAGCCCACGCCCTGCAGGTGCTGCGTCGTGCGCTGGAAGCCGAACGCGGCGACGCCTGGGATGCCATCCGCCTGATTGCCGAGTTCTACCCTGACGATAGCGGCCTGTTCTCACCGCTGTTGCTGAACATCGTCAAACTGAATCCGGGCGATGCCATGTTCCTGTACGCCGAAACGCCGCACGCCTACCTGCGCGGTACCGGTCTGGAAGTGATGGCGAACTCCGACAACGTACTGCGCGCCGGTCAGACGCCGAAATACATCGATATTCCGGAACTGGTGGCGAACGTTAAGTTTGTCGCCAAACCGGCGAACACGCTGTTAACGCAGCCCGAGAAGCGCGGCAGCGAGCTGGACTTCCCGATTCCGGTCGATGATTTTGCTTTCTCTTTACATGACCTCAGCGCCAGCGAAACCCACCTGGCGCAGGACGGTGCGGCGATCGTCTTCTGCTTAGAGGGCGAGTCTGTACTGCATAAAAATGGCCAGCAGTTGGTGCTAAAACCGGGCGAGTCGGCGTTTGTCGCCGCCAATGAGTCACCGATTCAGGTCAGCGGCAGCGGCCGCTTAGCGCGCGTCTATAATAAGTTAAAGTAAATACTGAAGTTTCTGGACAGGCTTGCTACTCTTTCGCATAGCCTTATGACTTAACCAGGCGGCCTATTCGCCTGGTTTCATTTTTACGGACAAATACGATGAAAAAAACGCGGGTTGCTGTAGGCATCATTGTTGCTTTGGGGGTTATCTGGACGGGCGGAGCCTGGTACACGGGTAAACAGCTGGAATCACGCATCGCCGAAATGGTCTCACAGGCGAACGCCCAGTTGAAGCTGACCGCGCCGGAAGCGGGCCTTGAACTGAGCTACCAGGACTATCAGCGCGGCGTGTTCAGCAGTCAGCTGAAAATGGTGGTCAAGCCGCTGACGGGGGCCGAAAATTCATGGCTGAAACCGGGCCAGAGCGTACTGCTCGATGAAACCGTCAGCCACGGCCCCTTCCCGCTGGCATCGTTAAAATCCTTCAATCTGGCGCCAGCCATGGCGTCGGTTAACACCGTACTGGTCAACAACGATGTCACCAAACCGCTATTCGATATCGCCAAAGGGCAATCGCCGTTCGATATCAATACCCGTATTAGCTACGGCGGTGATACCGAGTCGGCTATTACCCTCAAGCCACTGGATTACGAGAAAGACACCGATAAAGTGACCTTCAGCGGCGGCGAATTCGTTCTCTCCGCCGACAGCCAGGGTAGCCTGGTGTCGCTGACCGGCGAAGCGAAGAGCGGCCAGGTTAACGCGGTCAACGAATACGATCAGAAGGTGCAGTTTACCTTTAACAACCTGAAAACCGACGGTTCGAGCAAACTGACCTCGTTTGATGAACGCATCGGCGATCAGACGCTGAGCGTCGAACGTCTGGCGATGAGCGTGGAAGGTAAAGATCTCGCCGAGCTCAACGGTATGCGCATTGCCGGTAAGTCTGAACTGACCGCCGACGGCAAAAAAATCAACAGCCAGCTCGACTACTCGCTTAACAGCCTGAAGCTGCAAAACAAAGACTTCGGCAGCGGACAGCTCACCCTGAAGGTCGACGGCATTGACGGTGTCGCCATGCATCAGTTCAGCCAGCAGTATCAGGCGCAGACCCAGGCGCTAATGGCGCAGCCGGACCTGGCAAAAAACCCGGAGCTGTATCAGCAAAAAGCGGTAGATGCACTGTTCAGCTCGCTGCCAATCCTGCTGAAAGGTGACCCAGTAGTGACACTGTCACCGCTGAGCTGGAAAAATGCCAAAGGGGAAAGTTCGCTGAACCTGTCGCTGGCGCTGAAAGACCCGGCGCAGGCTACCGGCGAAGCGCAGACGCTGTCACAACAGGTCGATCGCGGCGTGAAATCGCTGGACGCGAAGCTGAATATCCCAACGGACATGGCTGTCGAACTGATGACCCAGGTGGCGCAGCTGGAAGGCTATCAGCAGGAAGAAGCCGCTAAGCTGGCCAAACAGCAAATTCAGGGGCTGGCCGCGATGGGGCAAATGTTCCGTCTGACCACCACCCAGGATGACGCCATCAGCAGCAGCCTGCAGTATGCCTCAGGCCAGGTCACCCTGAACGGGCAGAAAATGCCGTTGGATGATTTTGTCGGTATGTTCGGGATCCCGACGCTGGCCGACCCGGAAGAACCGGCGGACGCGCCGGCAGAGACGCCGGCACAGTAAGCCGCAGATAAGCCTACGGCCCCCGCGAAAAGCCCCGAATTGGGGCTTTTTTATTTTCTCACCACCAGCCGTGGCGGCATAATCAGATTTCGCGCCTCGCCCTGGCCGGTTTCAATGCGCTGCAAAATGCGCTCCGCCACGCTTTTGCCCATGTCACGGGCAGGCGTCGTTACCCAGGTTAAGGGCACATCGTCAAGCGCCTGCTCCGGCACCTCAGCAAACGCCGCCAGCGTGACCCGCTGCTCATAATAACTTTCAACGCTGTCTTCGCCGCTCTGCTTACCGGCGCGCATCAGGCCGAACCACGCGCCTACCGCAATCACGCTGTTGTAACACAGCACCGCGGTGATGGTCGGGTTGTGGCGCAGCAGGCCGGTAATCGCTTCCGCCGCCTGTTTCTGGCTGGACTCGCACTCCAGCACCCAATCGCTATGGAACGGCAGGCCGTACTTGATGAGCGTTGCGCAGTAGCCGCCCACCCGCTCCGCGCGGGTCAGCGATGAACTTTGCCCGCCCAGCCAGGCAATACGCTGATGGCCGCGCCGAATCAGATGCTCGGTCACCAGTTGGGCCGCCTGCATGTTATCCGGGCGAATAATGTCGACCTCGTCGAGATAGCTGGCGCGGGAGGCAAACACCAGCGGCGTCTCGGTTTCAGCGGCTTTGGCCCGCAGTTCTGCGGCCCGGTCGACCGAACCGGCAATCACCACGCCGTCGACGCCCTGCGATACCAGCGCTTCAAAACGCTGGAGCATTTGCTCGCCGCAGTTGCCCCCCTGGGTCAAAAAGACCATTTTCCCCTGCGACTCGAGGGCGGCGGTTAACCCCGCCGTCAGTTCCGCATAAAACGGTGATGACAGATCGCCGACAATCAGACCAATCACGCCGGTTTGCCCGCCGCGCAGCGACACCGCCTGGCGGTTACGCACGAAGCCCAACTGGTCAATCGCCTGATAAACCCGTTCCCCCGTGGCCGACGAGATACGCCCCTTGCCGCTCAGGACCAGCGAAACGGTGCTGACGGAAACGCCTGCCGCCAGCGCAACATCGTTAATGGTGACTTTCTTTGCAATCGCCATAGCGCCTGCGCGACTCCTTTTGCTTATCCGATAAAACGTTTTATCTCTAGGTGTACTTTATAAACTGTATTATCCATTGCTTTTGTGATTTGTTTCTCACTAAAAATTGATAAAACGTTTTATCTTCCTTTACCGAAATTACCAGAAACCTTTTTTCAGGATTAAGGAGTCGTTTCATGACGGCGAAAACCGCACCAAAAGTCACCCTCTGGGAGTTCTTCCAGCAGCTTGGCAAAACCTTTATGCTGCCGGTCGCGCTGCTCTCCTTCTGTGGGATTATGCTCGGTATCGGCAGCTCATTAAGCAGCCATGACGTCATCACGCTACTGCCATGGCTCGATACCCCGTTCCTGCAAGCAGTCTTTATCTGGATGAGCAAAG
Source organism: Kluyvera genomosp. 2 (assembly GCF_036759865.1). Lineage (NCBI taxonomy): Bacteria > Pseudomonadati > Pseudomonadota > Gammaproteobacteria > Enterobacterales > Enterobacteriaceae > Kluyvera > Kluyvera genomosp. 2. Next base: position 130,019 of record NZ_JAPKIA010000007.1, on the reverse strand, counting down.
TTGGCTCATTCGCGTTCAGCTTCCTGCCAGTGATGTTCTGTATTGCCATCCCGCTGGGTCTGGCGCGTGACAATAAAGGCGTTGCGGCCTTTGCCGGTTTCGTCGGCTACGCGGTCATGAACCTGGCGGTAAACTTCTGGCTGACGGCCAAAGGCATTCTGCCAACCACCGACGCCGCCATTCTGAAAGCCAATAACATCCAGAACATTATCGGTATTCAGTCCATCGACACCGGTATTCTCGGCGCGGTGATCTGCGGGATCATCGTCTGGATGCTGCACGAACGTTTCCACACCATCCGCCTGCCGGATGCGCTGGCGTTTTTCGGCGGTACCCGCTTCGTGCCGATTATTACTACCGTGGTCCTGGGCCTGGTCGGTCTGGTGATCCCGCTGGTGTGGCCGATTTTCGCCATGGGCATTAACGCGCTGGGTCACGTGATCAACAGCGCGGGCGATTTTGGTCCGATGATTTTTGGTACCGGTGAACGTCTGCTGCTGCCGTTCGGCCTGCACCATATTCTGGTGGCGCTGATCCGCTTTACCGAAGCCGGCGGAACCATGGACGTCTGCGGTCACAGCGTCAGCGGCGCGCTGACGATTTTCCAGGCCCAGTTGAGCTGCCCAACAACCCACGGCTTCTCCGAAAGCGCTACCCGCTTCCTGTCGCAGGGTAAAATGCCGGCCTTCCTCGGCGGCCTGCCCGGCGCTGCGCTGGCGATGTACCACTGCGCTCGCCCGGAAAACCGTCATAAAATTAAAGGCCTGCTGATTTCTGGCGTCATTGCCTGTGTCGTCGGCGGCACCACGGAACCGCTGGAATTCCTGTTCCTGTTCGTGGCACCGGTACTGTACGTCATTCACGCGCTGTTGACCGGCCTGGGCTTCACCATGATGGCGATTCTTGGCGTCACCATCGGTAACACCGACGGCAACATTATTGACTTCGTGGTGTTCGGTATTCTGCACGGTCTGTCTACCAAGTGGTATCTGGTACCGGTAGTGGCAGCGGTCTGGTTCGCCGTGTACTACGCCATTTTCCGCTTCGCTATCGTGCGCTTTAACATTAAAACGCCGGGCCGTGATATCGACAACGCACCGGCCGCAGAGCACGTTACCAGCGGCGCAACCGGCAAATCCGGCTACAACGTTCCGGCAATCCTGTCCGCACTGGGCGGCGCAGAGAACATTGTTTCGCTCGATAACTGCATCACCCGTCTGCGTCTGTCGGTCAGCGATATGGACAAAGTCAACGTCGATGCGCTCAAGGCCAACCGGGCGATTGGGGTGGTTAAGCTCAACCAGCACAATCTCCAGGTTGTCATCGGCCCGCAGGTTCAGTCGGTGAAAGATGAAATGTCGGTATTGATGCATTCCGTACAGGCGTAAACCACTTTGCCCCCGCCCGCCGCGGGGGCACAATAGCTCACCTCTTTTCTTCGTGAGGACCCTCACATGTTTGACTTCTCAACGGTGATTGACCGACATGGCACCTGGTGCACCCAGTGGGACTATGTTGCCGACCGCTTCGGCGACGCTGACCTGCTGCCGTTCACCATCTCGGATATGGATTTTGCCACCGCCCCCTGCATTCTCGACGCGCTCAGCAAGCGTTTATCTCACGGCGTATTTGGCTACAGCCGCTGGAAGAACGACGAGTTTTTACCGGCTATTGCCCACTGGTATGCCCACCGCTTTCACAGCACCATCGACACCAACAGCATCGTCTACGGGCCATCGGTGATTTACATGGTCGCCGAGATGATTCGTCAGTGGTCAGCCCCCGGCGACGGCATTGTGGTTCACACGCCGGCCTACGATGCCTTCTTTAAAACGATTGAAAGCAATCAGCGCGAAGTGGTAGGCGTTCCGCTTCATCAACGCGACGGCCAGTGGTTCTGCGATATGAACGTGCTGGAGGCCGCGCTATCGCAGCCGCAAAACCGCATCCTGCTGTTGTGCAGCCCGCAAAACCCAACCGGTAAAGTCTGGACCCGTGAAGAACTGCAAACGATGGCGGCGCTGTGCGCAAAACACAACGTTCGGGTGATCAGCGATGAAATTCACATGGACATGACGTGGGACGGTCATCGCCATATCCCGTGGTGCGACATCGCGCAAGGGCCGTGGGCGCTGTTCACCTCCGGCTCCAAAAGCTTCAATATTCCGGCTTTTACCGGCGCATACGGGCTGATCGACGACGAAGGCGCACGCAATGATTATCTCAACGCATTAAAAAGCCGTGACGGCCTCTCCTCGCCGTCCGTTCCCGCACTGGTCGCGCATATTGCCGCCTATCGGCACGGCGAACCGTGGCTGGACGCGTTGCGTGATTATTTGCAGGGCAATATGCGCTATATCCAGCAAACGCTTAACGCAGCGTTTCCGGCGCTACAGTGGCAAGCTCCGCAGGCAACTTATCTGGCATGGATTGATTTACGCCCGCTCAATATTGACGATCGTGCGCTGCAGGATGTGCTGATCAAACAGCAAAAAGTGGCGATAATGCCCGGCTACACCTACGGTAATGAAGGCAACGGCTTCATTCGCCTCAACGCGGGGTGCCCGCGCGTGAAGCTTGAGCAAGGCGTGGAACGCCTGATTGCCGCTATCCGCACTCTGCGCTAATCCCATCGCGCAACGTCGCCCGGCGTTGCGTATTTTCTCGCGCTACACACCGTGCAGCAGAATCTCGTAGGGCGCAAAAGCCTCGGCATATTGCTGACGTACGCTTTCCTCGACCACCAGCACGTCTATTTGCCGACAGCTGGCGACCACGTAGCGCGCGACGGCGGGAATTTTATCGGCCGTCAATCCAACAATAATTTCGCTACATTGCGGGATAACCGCTTTCTTGAATGCGCAGTCTGCATAGTCGAATCCGGTCAGCCCCGACTCCGGAGCCATGGCACAGCCGCCAATAAACCCCTGATCGAAAAGAATGTCGTTGACCTGCGCCAGCGCCGCGGCCCCTACGCTGCCACCGCTGCTGCGCTGGATCCCGCCGCCTAACATGATCACCTCACAGCGCGGCTTTTTAAGCAGCGCGCAGGCGATTTCCGGCGAATTGGTCACTGCCGTCAGAACCAACGTGTCGTCAATCGCCTCAGCCAGCGCCAGATTGGTGGTACCGGAATCAATAAACACGCAGCTATTGGGTTTGATAAGTTGTGCACATTTATGCGCGATGATGCTCTTTACATCCGCCTTTTGTGTTTTTCGTTCAATAAAGCTACCGGTATCAGGCAGCGTCGCGACAGCGCCGCCGTAAACCTTCTTACACACGCCTTCCTTACTCAGTTCATGTAAATCACGGCGAATAGTGTGTTCAGACACCCCCAACTGCACGGCCAGTTCAGCACAAACAACCCGGCCTTGCTGCCCGAGCGCCTGGCGAATCAAGGCTTGTCGTTGATCCGGAAAAGCTGCATAATCGAGCATGAAATTACCTTTAATCATTAAACCGAGCAATAATAAGCATAATCGTGCATTGCAACAGTGGCTGTCAACCCGCCCTGACTTTCGCCGTTGCGTACGTTAAAACCTTCTGGAGATCGGACATGAAAATTGCACACGTTGCGCTTTGGACGCAGGCGCTGGAAGCACAGGCGCGTTTTTGGGTGACGTTTTTTGACGGGAAAATCAACGAGAAGTACCGCAGCAAAACGAACCCGGGGTTCGAGTCATACTTTGTGACCGTCAATGAATCCATTGCCATCGAGTTGATGAGCAAACCCGGGCTACAGATTGCGCAGCCCGATAACAACACCACCGGATGGGTACATCTGGCGATTTCGGTCGGCAGCAAGGAGGCCGTTGATGCGCTGGCGGCGCGCGCAGCGGAGCTGCATATTCTGGTCTCCCCCCCACGTACCACCGGCGACGGATATTATGAAGCGGTGATTAAAGATCCGGACGGTAATCTTATCGAGATCGTCGCCTGATACCGTGGGATGTTCGCCAGCGCGCGATGATTGATACGTAAAAAATCTGCATAGTGAGATGCAGAGATTAAAATGCCGGTCGGAAAACGGTAGATGGATTGCCGTCATTGTTTTCAGGGGACGGAAGGCGAAAAATATCTGACGAGATAACGGTTACCCCCCCCACATGACGCAGACGGTCGTATGGCGGCTTATACTTGTTTATATTTTAAGTACCCCGTTTTTGCGGCCAGACTTTCTTTATCAAAGTTAAGGTGTGCTTAAGGTTGTTTATTGATAATCAATCATCACATATTAAAAGGACATCACCGTGAAAAGAACCTTCGCCAAAAGCCAGATCCTGATGCACTGGCTCGTCCTGATCCTGATTATCATCGCCTATGCCGCCATGGAGCTGAAAGGCTTTACCCCTAAAGGCAGCCCAGCCCGCGCAACAATAGCGTTAATCCACTACACGGCGGGGCTGAGCGTTTTGTTGTTGATGCTGGTCAGAGTGGTGTTAAAAATCACCCACCGCGACCCTGAAATTACCCCCACGCCGCCGCGCTGGCAGATTGCGGCCTCAAAGTCCGTGCACGGGTTGCTCTATTTAATGTTTCTCGCCTTGCCGTTGCTGGGAATGGCCTCGTTGTATTTCGGCCAGGTGGCATGGTCCTTTTTGGGTATCGCCCTACCGGTTGCCGCAGTCCCGAATCAAGATATTCAGCACAATTTAAAAGAGTGGCATGAATTAATTGCCAACGCGGGTTATTTTTTAATTGGTCTGCACGCGCTGGCGGCATTATTCCACCATTACATCATGCGTGATAATACGCTGCTGAGAATGCTGCCCATATTAAGTCACAAAAAATAACGGCAAACCGGGTTAGACACGACGGTCAACGGGCTGGAATCTGCGGCCCGTTGACCTGAAAGCCGCAAAATACACACTGCTAAAAATTCATCGTCGTACAGCCAAATCCCTGTATCCTCGAAATTTTTTCAATACTTTTAATCAGTTATCTTCCTATGGTATAATGATTTGCACTTTAACTAAAACTCGAGTGCTGTCATGATTGATACCAACCTGCCCCTAACTGACGTTCACCGCCATCTCGACGGAAACATTCGCGCCCAAACCATTCTTGATCTCGGCCGCCAGTACAATCTGACGCTGCCTGCGTCTACGCTCGACGCGCTGCTGCCGCACGTTCAGGTCACCAGCAATGAACCCGATCTGGTGAGTTTCCTCAGCAAGCTCGATTGGGGCGTGAAGGTTCTGGCATCATTAGACGCCTGCCGCCGCGTCGCGTACGAGAACGTAGAAGACGCCGCGCGTAATGGCCTGCACTACGTTGAGCTACGTTTTTCCCCGCGTTATATGGCAATGAACCACGGTTTGCCGGTTGACGGTGTGGTTGAAGCGGTGATTGCCGGGGTGAAAGAAGGCTGTCGCGCGTTTAACGTTGATGCGCGCCTGATTGGCATTATGAGTCGCACCTTTGGCGAAGCCGCCTGTGAAGAAGAGCTGAACGCCCTGCTGGCGCACCGCGACGGTATTACCGCCCTCGATCTGGCCGGCGATGAGCTCGGTTTCCCGGGGCATCTGTTCCTGGAACACTTCAGCCGCGCACGCGATGCAGGCTGGCATATTACCGTGCACGCGGGCGAAGCTGCCGGCCCGGAAAGCATCTGGCAGGCGATTCGCGATTTAGGCGCCGAGCGTATCGGTCATGGCGTAAAAGCGGTTCAGGATCCGGCGCTGATGGATTTCCTTGCGGAAAAAGGTATCGGCATCGAATCCTGTCTGACCTCCAATATCCAGACCAGCACCGTACCGTCGTTGGCGCAGCATCCGCTGAAAACGTTCCTCGAGCATGGCGTGCTGGCCAGTCTGAATACGGACGACCCGGCGGTACAGGGCATTGATATCCAGCACGAATACCGCGTGGCGGCACCGGCGGCAGGCCTCACGGCTGCACAAATCCGTCAGGCGCAGATTAACGGGCTGGAGATGGCGTTCCTCTCTGCGGCAGAAAAGCAGGCGCTGATCGCCCGCGTCCAGCGCGGATAACCTGCTCCCCGGCAGCCGCCGCTGCCGGGGTCTTTATTACCGTTTCGTTAGACCAGCGCCAGCGCCGCGCGATGTTTCGCCGATTCGATACCCAGCTCAATCAGCTCCATAATCTGAATCGCCTGGCCCGCCGGTACCGGGTTTTCGCCGATTCCGTTAAGCGCATCACGAATGCCCGCGTAGTATGCCGGATAGTTACCCGGCAGCGTCAGCCAGTTCTCTTCTACCCGCGTTTCCCCGTCAACCGTCGTCAGGATACCGTCTCGCATATCATAGCCCCAGTCGGCCTGCGGCAGACGTTCGCCGCTTTTCAGCCTATCTTCCTGCGGATCGAGGCCAAACTTCACATAACTGGCCTGCGAGCCATGTACGATGTAGCGCGCCGTTTCCGCCGCCGCCAGCAGCGTGCCGTGCAGCACCACGCGACGCTGCGGCCAGGTCAATACGGCATGAAAGTAGTCGGTGGCCTGCGCACCCGGGCGCAGCTGACCGAGATCGACATACAGGCTGTGCGGCAGGCCAAACAGATTGACCGCCTGATCCAGCAGATGAGGGCCCAAATCGTACCAGATACCGCTACCGAGCCCGGCCTGCTCGCGCCAGCGCGCGCGCACCTGCGGACGATAGCGGTCAAAGTGCGACTCAAAGTAAGTGACGTCACCGAGCTTACCTTCATTGATCAGCGCTTTCACCGTCAGAAAATCGCTGTCCCAGCGGCGGTTATGAAATACCGACAGCAGCTTGCCCTGCTGCTTTGCCAGCGCATCCAGCTCGCGAGCCTGTGACAGTGTCACTGTGAAGGGTTTGTCGACCACGACGTTTTTCCCTGCCTCCAGCGCCGCTTTCGCCAACGGATAGTGCGTATCGTTAGGCGTAGGAATCACGACCAGATCAATGCTGGGGTCGTGGAACAGCGCCTGAGGATCGGAGACCACGCTGACCGTAGGCCAATCTGCGTGAACCTTACCGGCATCGCTGCTTGAGACAGCCGCCAGCGTCATTCCCGGCGTGCCGCAGATGAGCGGCGCATGAAACGTTTTACTGGCATAGCCATAGCCCACGAGTCCAACGCGGATTGAGTCACTCATATTTGCAGCCTCACTGGTGAAGTTTAAGGGGGTATTTTTATTTTGTAATCGATTTCTTATTTGACCTCATCTGGCGATAATGCACAACACTTTAATAACATTATGGCTTGCCTTCCCGAGAATCGATTAAAAAAACAACGCCCGTGGAATCGATCCCGCTGAAAACTTGCGTTGTGGCATGAGCGCGCTAATATCCTGGTCTGGCGTTACTTCTCAATGGATTGTTAAATAAATTTCATGAATTCTGTATTGTCTCGTATTGTTGAATTAATTGGTTGGGTTGTTCTCGGTTTTTCCGTTCTGCTGTTGTTTATTGCGCACCATATCGACGATTACAAGTCACCGGAGCCCGCCGCTACCGCCGCCGTCTCGCTGCAGAAAAAATAAGCCCATCGTGGGAAAAAAGTGATTCGGATCGCATAGATGCAACCGGTTTCTGAAACCGGTTGCAGATAATATTCACTCACTTTACACTCGCCTTATCACACAGATAAGGAGTGTTGTATGTCCGCTTTTCCCCAACATTTTCTCTGGGGTGCTGCTACGGCGGCGTACCAGGTGGAAGGTGCGTATAATGAAGACGGCAAAGGTCCGTCGATCTGGGATGTGTTTTCCCACCAGCCGGGAACGACCTATCAGGGTACCAACGGCGATATCGCCGTCGATCACTACCACCGCGTTAAAGAAGACGTAAAGCTCATGGCCGAAATGGGGCTTCAGAGCTACCGTTTTTCCATTTCATGGCCTCGCCTGCTGCCTGAAGGGCGCGGCACCATCAACGAAGCCGGAGTGAAGTTCTACAGCGATCTGATAGACGACCTGCTGGCCCACGGTATTGAGCCAATGATTACGCTCTACCACTGGGATCTGCCGCAGGCGTTGCAGGACGAGGGCGGCTGGGAAGCACGCTCCACCGCTGAGGCGTTCGAAGAGTACGCGCGGCTGTGCTATTCCCGCTTTGGTACGCGGGTGCAAAAATGGGCCACCTTTAATGAAACCATCGTTTTTATCGGGCATGGTTATATTACCGGCAGCCATCCGCCGTCCGTGCGCAATCCGGCGCGCGCTATTCAGGCCTGTCATCACGTATTTATTGCCCATGCCATGGCCGTGAAAGCGTTCCGCGGTATGCAAATTAACGGCGAAATCGGCTTCGTTAACGTGCTGCAGCCCCACTCTCCGCTGACTCAAAGCGCAGAAGACATGGCTGCCAGCGAGTTAGCCGACGCGATTCACACCCACTGGTTCTACGACCCGGTATTAAAGGGCTGCTATCCTGCCGAACTGCTGGCACAGTCCCAGGCCCTTTGGGGAGTACCGCGCTTCGCGCCGGGCGATGATGACCTGCTGCGCAATAACCGCTGCGATTTTATCGGCCTGAACTATTACCGCCGCGAAACCGTCTCTTCACAGCCACCAGCAGAAAAAGTCAGCGGTGAACAGGGCGTCGAGGGGCTTTTCTATTTCGTGCGCAATCCACAGAGCGTCTATACCGAATGGGGCTGGGAAATCTGGCCACAGGGGCTGACCGACGGCATTATGATGATCAAGGCGCGCTACGGCGATATTCCGATGTATATCACCGAAAACGGCCTGGGCGCGGTTGACCCGATTATCGACGGAGAAGTGGTCGACGATCCTCGCATCGACTTCCTGCGCGTACATATTGATGCGCTGGAAACCGCCATTGAACAAGGCGCCGACGTGCGCGGGTATTATCCATGGTCGTTTATCGATTTGCTGAGCTGGCTGAACGGTTATAAAAAGCAGTATGGCTTTGTCTATGTCGACCACCAGCAGAACCTGGCGCGTAAGCGTAAGAAAAGCTTCTTCTGGTACAAAGATGTGATCGCCAGCCGCGGCGAACAGCGGTAACCTCAACCTTCTCTCTACAGGGCGTCAATCGGCGCCCTGATTGCATAAAAACGCATTAATTCTGGCGCGAAATCAATAAGCACATTTTCTGTTATTGTAATTCATTCCTATTAGCCAAATAATTAAGAATATCCTATAGAGGGTGAGCCGGATGCGCGAAACCCTCGCCAAAAATGGATGTCGATTAACAACATTGGCTATCAATGCCGCATTAACCGTCGCGTATTCTGCCCGTCTCCGGCGGAAATGACGTGCGGTGTGCCTTAACATTATAATGGATGCCCTCAAATGACCGTTCTGGATTATTTATTAAAGTTCCGCAAAGTCAGTTCGCTGGACAATCTTGAAAAACTTTATGACCACCTTAACTATTCCCTCACCAGTAACGAAGAATTGATCAATATGTATCGCGCCGCCGATCATCGTCGCGCGGAGCTGGTTTCCGGTGGTCGTTTGTACGATGTGGGCCAAGTGCCAAAGAACGTTTGGCGATTCGTGCAATAATAGTTTTTTCCTCAGCGCCAGTTGCTTATACTCCTCGACCTGTATTTTTCCATGCAACACTGGCGCTGATTTTCGGGAGACACAATGTCGGATAATTCTGCAGAACGTATTGGCGGATGGTTACTTGGCCCGCTGGCCTGGCTGCTCGTGCAGTTGTTGAGCATCACCATCACCTTGGCTAAATTTGGTTACGTCCTGCTGACGCCGCACACTCTGGCATTGGTAAAAGAAATGGGCGGCAGTAACATGCTGCTTTTAGCCGCGTCGTTCCTGTCGTTTATTGCCATGTGGTATTACACGCTGTGGCTGACCATTGCCTTCTTCAAACGCCGCCGCAACGTTCCTAAACACTACATTATCTGGCTGATGGTTGGCGTACTGCTGGCAGTTAAAGCGTTCGCGTTTTCGCCGATCTCTGACGACCTGGCCGTGCGCCAGCTTCTGCTTCCGCTGTTAGCGGCGGCGCTAATCGTGCCCTACTTCAAACGTTCCCAGCGGGTAAAGCGTACGTTTACGCGTGCGTAATAACCCCACTGTTACCCTGTTGTCGCCCGACGCGCTTTGTCAGATAATAGGTGGCTTTTTTTGTTACAGGTCGAATGATGACTGACTATTTATTGCTCTTTATCGGTACAGTTCTGGTAAATAACTTCGTCCTGGTGAAGTTCCTTGGGCTGTGCCCGTTTATGGGCGTTTCCAAAAAACTGGAAACCGCAATGGGAATGGGGCTGGCGACAACCTTCGTCATGACGCTCGCCTCGATCTGCGCCTGGCTTATCGATACCTGGATTCTTATTCCGCTGGATTTAGTCTACCTGCGCACGCTGGCCTTTATTCTGGTCATCGCCGTGGTTGTCCAGTTCACCGAGATGGTCGTGCGGAAAACCAGCCCCGCGCTGTATCGCCTGCTGGGAATTTTCCTGCCGCTTATCACGACCAACTGCGCCGTGTTGGGCGTGGCGCTGTTGAATATCAACCTTGGCCACAACTTCCTGCAATCCGCGCTGTACGGTTTCTCCGCCGCCGTCGGTTTTTCGCTGGTGATGGTGCTGTTCGCATCGATTCGCGAACGTCTGGTGGTGTCCGACGTGCCGGCCCCGTTCCGCGGCAACGCCATTGCACTGATTACCGCAGGTTTAATGTCGTTGGCCTTTATGGGCTTTAGTGGGTTGGTGAAGTTGTAATGATAACCTTCTGGATTGCTGTCGCTGCGATCAGCCTGCTCGGGCTGATTTTTGGCGTCATTCTCGGGTACGCCTCGCGCCGTTTTGCCGTTGAAGACGACCCGGTCGTAGAAAAAATTGATGAACTGCTGCCGCAAAGCCAATGTGGGCAATGCGGTTATCCCGGCTGCCGCCCGTACGCCGAAGCGGTCAGTAACGGTGAAAAAATCAACTGCTGCGCCCCGGGAGGCGAAGCCGTTATGCTGAAAATCGCTGCCCTGCTGAACGTAGACCCACAGCCGATTGACGGCGACGATGCGGCCCCCGAGCCGGCCCGCATGCTGGCAGTGATTGATGAAGATAACTGCATCGGCTGCACCAAATGCATCCAGGCCTGCCCGGTTGACGCCATTATTGGCGCCACCCGCGCCATGCATACGGTCGTGAGCGATCTGTGTACCGGCTGTAATCTGTGCGTGGCACCGTGCCCGACGCAGTGTATTACGCTGCGCCCGGTAGAGACGACCACCGAAAGCTGGAAATGGGACCTGCAAACGATCCCGGTACGAATTATTCCTGTGGAACACCATGCTTAAGCTATTCTCCGCCTTCAGAAAAGACAAAATCTGGGATTTCGACGGTGGCATTCACCCGCCCGAAATGAAAACGCAGTCTAACGGTACGCCGCTGCGTCAGATTCCGCTCGCCCAGCGTTTTGTGATTCCTCTGAAGCAGCACATTGGCGCCGAAGGTGAACTGTGCGTGCAGCCCGGCGATCGCGTGCTGCGCGGCCAGTCGCTTACCCGCGGCTGGGGCCGTATGCTCCCCGTACACGCGCCGACCTCCGGGACGGTGGTGGCCATTGAGCCGCACGCCACCGCCCATCCGTCCGCCCTGCCGGAAATGAGCGTCATCATTGATGCCGATGGTGAGGACCGCTGGATCGCCCGCGATGGCTGGAACGACTACAAAAACCGCAGCCGCGAAGCGTTGATTGAGCGTATTCATCAGTTTGGCGTCGCCGGCTTAGGCGGCGCGGGTTTCCCGACGGGTAACAAGCTGCGCGGCGGCGGTGACAAAATTGATACACTGATCATTAACGCCGCAGAATGCGAACCGTATATCACCGCAGACGATCGCCTGATGCAGGACTGCGCGGCGCAGATTGTTGAAGGTATTCAGATCCTGGCGCACATCCTGCAGCCGCAGCAGGTGCTGATTGGCATTGAGGACAATAAACCGCAGGCCATTTCGATGATGCGTGCGGTGCTGGCAGGCTGCCACGGTATCAGCCTGCGCGTCATCCCGACGAAATATCCGTCCGGCGGTGCGAAGCAGCTGACGCAGATTCTGACCGGTAAACAGGTGCCCCACGGTGGCCGCTCGTCGGATATTGGCGTACTGATGCAGAACGTGGGTACGGCCTACGCGGTCAAGCGTGCCGTTATTGACGGCGAGCCGTTGACCGAACGCGTCGTCACCCTGACCGGTGAATCGATCAGCATGCCAGGCAACGTGTGGGCGCGTCTCGGCACGCCGGTGAAACATTTGCTTAGCCACGCGGGTTTCTGCCCCGTCAGCGATCAAATGGTGATTATGGGCGGCCCGCTGATGGGCTTTACCCTACCCTGGCTCGATGTGCCGGTGGTCAAAATCACCAACTGCCTGCTAGCGCCATCCCCGTCTGAAATGGGTGAACCGGAAGAAGAAAAGGGCTGCATTCGCTGTAGCGCCTGTGCCGACGCCTGCCCGGCCGACCTGCTGCCACAACAGCTTTACTGGTTCAGTAAAGGTCAACAGCACGATAAAGCAACGGCGCACAATCTGTCGGATTGTATCGAGTGCGGCGCCTGCGCCTGGGTGTGCCCAAGCAGCATTCCACTGGTGCAGTATTTCCGTCAGGAAAAAGCAGAAATTCACGCGATTCGCCAGGAAGAGCAGCGCGCTGCGGAAGCGAAAGCCCGTTTCGAAGCCCGCCAGCAGCGTCTCGAACGAGAGAAAATTGCTCGTGAAGAGCGTCATAAGAAAGCCGCCGTTCAGCCTGCCGCTAAAGATCAGGATGCTATCCACGCAGCCCTGGCGCGCGTGCGGGAAAAACAACAGCAGGCAACGCAGCCGATTATCATTCAGTCCGGTGCGCTACCGGACAACAGCGCCGTAGCCGCCGCGCGTGAAGCGCGTAAAGCACAGGCGCGCGCTGCCCAGGCGGAAAAACGCCTGAATGCGAGTGAAGCGTCAGATCCACGCAAGGCCGCCGTTGAGGCTGCTATTGCACGCGCGAAAGCACGTAAAGCGCAGGACCCGCTGCCGGAAGCAGCATCGGCCGAAAGCGTCAACGACGCCGTCGACCCGCGCAAAGCCGCGGTTGAAGCCGCGATAGCCCGGGCCAAAGCGCGCAAAGCCGCCCAGCAGCCGGAAGCAGCGCCTGTTAAAACCGCCAGCGACGCCGTCGACCCGCGTAAAGCCGCGGTTGAAGCCGCGATTGCCCGAGCCAAAGCGCGCAAAGCCACCCAGCAGCCGGAAGCAGCGCCTGCCGAAACCGTCAGCGACACCGTCGACCCGCGTAAAGCCGCGGTTGAAGCGGCGATTGCCCGAGCCAAAGCGCGCAAAGCCACCCAGCAGCCGGAAGCGGCGCCTGCTGAAACCGTCAGCGACGCCGTCGACCCGCGCAAAGCCGCGGTTGAAGCCGCGATTGCCCGGGCCAAAGCGCGCAAAGCCGCACAACAGGACGTCAGCGAAGCTGCCGCCAATGACGACCCACGCAAAGCCGCCGTTGCCGCTGCTATTGCCCGTGTTCAAGCCCGGAAAGCCGCTCAGGCCGTTAACGAGGATTAAATGGTTTTCAAGATCGCGAGTTCCCCTTATACCCATAACCATCGCCAGACCTCTCGTATCATGATGCTGGTGATCGTCGCCGCACTGCCCGGCATTCTGGTGCAGAGCTGGTTTTTTGGTTGGGGAACCTTTATACAGCTCATCCTCGCTATCGTTGCTGCCTGCCTCGCCGAAGCGCTGGTACTGCGTCTGCGTAGGCAGAATATCGCCCGGACGCTAGCCGATAACTCGGCGTTGCTAACCGGCCTGCTGCTGGCCATCAGTATTCCCCCCTTCGCCCCGTGGTGGATGGTGGTGCTGGGGACCGTCTTTGCAGTGAGCATCGCCAAGCAGCTGTACGGCGGGCTGGGTCAGAATCCGTTTAACCCGGCAATGATTGGCTACGTGGTGTTGCTGATCTCTTTCCCCGTACAGATGACATCCTGGCTGCCACCGCACGAGATTGCCGCCGTGACGCCGGGGTTTATGGATGCGCTGCAGGTGATTTTCACTGGCCATACGACGGCGGGTCAGGATATGAACGCGCTGAAGCTGGGCATTGACGGTATCAGTCAGGCCACGCCGCTCGACACCTTCAAAACCTCACTTCATGCCGGTCAGCCGGTCGAAACCGTTCTCAACGCCGCCATTTATCACGGTGCGCTGGCCGGTATTGGCTGGCAATGGGTGAATGTCGCTTATCTGGTCGGCGGCCTGTTCCTGCTCTGGCAGAAAGCGATTCGCTGGCATATTCCGGTCAGTTTCCTGGTCAGTCTGGCCTTCTGTTCAACGCTCGGGTGGCTGCTGCATCCGGAAAGCGTCGCCTCGCCGCAGATGCATCTGCTGTCAGGGGCAACCATGCTCGGTGCCTTCTTTATTCTGACTGATCCGGTAACGGCATCCACCACCAACCGCGGGCGCCTGATCTTTGGCGCGCTGGCGGGCCTGCTGGTATGGCTGATTCGCAGCTTCGGCGGCTACCCTGACGGCGTGGCCTTTGCCGTGCTGCTGGCCAATATCACCGTGCCGCTGATCGACTACTACACGCGCCCGCGCGTTTACGGACACCGCTGAGGATTGAGATGTTAAAAACCATGCGCAAACACGGTGTGACGCTGGCGCTGTTCGCGGCGGGCTCAACCGGGCTTACGGCGGCCATCAACCAGTTGACGAAGCACACCATTGACGATCAGGCTGAAAAGCAGCAAAACGCGCTGTTCCAGCAGGTGATCCCCGCCGACAGCTATAATAATTCACTGCTGAAAAGCTGCTTTGTGGTGAACGCTCCCGAGCTGGGTAAAGGTACGCACAAAGTTTACATCGCTCGCCTGGACGATAAACCGGTTGCCGCCGTGCTGGAAGCCACCGCGCCGGACGGTTACTCCGGGGCAATCCAGCTGTTGGTTGGTGCCGATTTTAACGGTACCGTTCTTGGGACCCGGGTAACCGAGCACCATGAAACACCCGGCCTCGGTGATAAAATCGAGCTACGCCTCTCCAACTGGATAACCTTCTTTGCTGGCAAAAAAATCGCGGGTGCAGATGACGGTCAGTGGGCGGTGAAAAAGGACGGCGGCCAGTTCGACCAGTTTACCGGCGCGACGATTACCCCACGCGCGGTGGTCAACGCAGTTAAACGCGCAGGGCTGTATGCTGAAACCCTACCGAATCAACTTTCACAACTGCAAGCCTGCGGAGAGTAAATCATGAGCGAGGTTAAAGAAGTTATCGTCCAGGGGCTCTGGAAGAACAACTCCGCATTGGTTCAGCTTTTAGGCATGTGTCCGCTGCTGGCGGTCACCTCAACCGCCACAAATGCGCTGGGTCTGGGTCTGGCGACCACGCTGGTGCTCACCCTGACCAACCTGGCTATCTCCAGCCTGCGTCGCTGGACGCCGGCGGAGATTCGTATTCCTATTTACGTCATGATCATTGCCTCAGTGGTCAGCGCCGTACAGATGCTGATTAACGCCTATGCGTTTGGCCTTTATCAGTCTCTGGGGATCTTTATTCCACTGATTGTGACCAACTGCATTGTCGTTGGCCGCGCCGAAGCCTTTGCGGCGAAGAAGGGCCCGGCGCTGTCGGCGCTCGATGGTTTCGCAATCGGCATGGGAGCTACCTGCACCATGTTTGTGCTGGGTTCTCTGCGCGAGCTGCTCGGCAACGGTACCTTGTTCGACGGGGCCGATGGTCTGCTCGGCGGCTGGGCAAAAGCACTGCGCATTGAAGTTTTCCATACCGACACCCCTTTCCTGCTGGCTATGCTGCCGCCGGGCGCGTTTATCGGCCTGGGCATGCTGCTGGCAATCAAATACCTGATTGATGAACGGACGAAACAACGACGCGCGCAGGCCGCTACGGCGGACGGCGCGAGCGTTGAAACGGCAGAGAAAGCCTGATGAACAAAGCCAAACGCCTGGAGATTTTGAGCCGCCTGCGGGACAACAACCCGCATCCGACCACTGAACTGAATTTTACCTCACCGTTTGAACTGCTGATTGCGGTTCTGCTGTCGGCACAGGCGACCGACGTCAGCGTCAACAAAGCCACGGCCAAGCTCTACCCGGTGGCCAACACACCGCAGGCAATGCTGGATCTCGGCGTTGACGGCGTGAAGCAATACATCAAAACCATCGGTCTGTTTAACAGCAAGGCAGAAAACGTCATCAAGACCTGTCGTATGCTGCTGGCGCTGCACGACGGTCAGGTACCGGAAGATCGTGCTGCGCTGGAAGCGCTGCCGGGCGTGGGTCGAAAAACGGCCAACGTGGTCCTCAACACCGCGTTTGGCTGGCCGACAATCGCCGTCGACACGCATATTTTCCGCGTCTGCAATCGGACAAACTTCGCACCGGGTAAAAACGTCGAACAGGTTGAAGAGAAGCTGTTAAAGGTTGTCCCTGCCGAGTTCAAGGTTGACTGTCACCACTGGCTGATTCTGCATGGCCGCTACACCTGTATCGCCCGCAAGCCACGCTGCGGCTCCTGCATCATCGAAGATCTCTGTGAATACAAAGAGAAAACCGACCCGTAGCGCATTTTTGCGGCGTGGCAAGTCGATGGCACGCCGCCACCCTCTCGCGCCAACCGCAATTAACACCATATATTTATTCAGTATTTGGCATTTATATCGCTTATATAACGATTTTGCAGATTAAATACGTCATCGCTAGCGAAAATTTCTATACAAACGCTGACATGAACAGCTATGCAACATAATGTTGCATTTATGTTTCTTTACGTACAATCTGCCGTCATCATCACAATGCAACATTTGCAGCCAACAAAACGATCATCCAGCTTTTTTTCAGAATCCAGCCTATATCACTACTTCTAAGCGCGATCAGCAGAAGATATCGTTATATCCCACAGTTTTCCGCCCAATCCCAGAAGAAAAAACCATCTATTTTTAAACCGTGAAATTTAACGCTAAATAACATTTGCAAAGATGGTCGTTTGTGCCAGTCTTTTTATTTGTAACAGAGTATTGCAAAACCCTTGTTTGCAGGCGCAGGATAGTGAACATTACTTCCCGTTTCCCTCCAGAATAACTATAAGGCGGGTGCCAAAAAGAGCATCTCCGCCCAGTACACCCCCCATTAAGATGGGATGTAAATAAGAGGTATATGTGTCTACTGCAAACAATAAACCAACGGAAAGCGTTAGCTTAAACGCCTTCAAACAGCCTAAAGCGTTCTATCTCATTTTCTCCATCGAGTTATGGGAGCGTTTCGGCTTCTACGGCCTGCAAGGCATTATGGCCGTTTATCTGGTGAAACAGCTGGGTATGTCTGAAGCAGACTCCATTACGCTGTTCTCCTCCTTCAGTGCTCTGGTCTACGGTCTAGTTGCCATCGGCGGCTGGCTGGGCGACAAAGTACTGGGCACCAAGCGCGTTATTATGCTGGGGGCCGTGGTCCTCGCTATCGGCTACGCTTTAGTGGCGTGGTCAGGGCACGACGCCGGTATCGTCTATATGGGTATGGCGGCTATCGCTGTGGGTAACGGCCTGTTCAAAGCCAACCCGTCCTCTCTGCTGTCTACCTGCTATGCCAAAGACGACCCGCGTCTGGACGGTGCATTCACCATGTACTACATGTCCGTCAACATCGGTTCGTTCTTCTCTATGCTGGCAACCCCGTGGCTGGCGGCCAAATACGGCTGGAGCACCGCATTCGCACTGAGCGTTGTGGGTATGCTGATCACCGTAGTGAACTTCGCCTTCTGCCAGCGCTGGGTGAAACAGTACGGTTCTAAACCTGACTTCGAGCCGGTTAACTTCCGTAACCTGCTGCTGACCATCGTAGGCGTGGTTATTCTGGTTGCCGTTGCCACCTGGCTGCTGCACAACCAGGGCATCGCACGTATGGTTCTGGGCGTGATCGCGCTGGGCATCGTGATTATCTTTGGTAAAGAAACTTTCGCGATGTCCGGTGCGCCGCGTCGTAAAATGATTGTGGCCTTTATCCTGATGCTCGAAGCCATCATCTTCTTCGTGCTGTACAGCCAGATGCCGACGTCGCTGAACTTCTTCGCGATTCGTAACGTTGAGCACACCATTCTGGGCATCGCGTTCGAGCCGGAACAGTATCAGGCGCTGAACCCGTTCTGGATTATTATCGGTAGCCCGATTCTGGCCGCTATCTATAACAAAATGGGTGATACCCTGCCGATGCCAACCAAGTTTGCCATAGGTATGGTGTTGTGTTCCGGTGCGTTCCTGATTCTGCCGCTGGGGGCAAAATTCGCCTCTGACGCTGGTATCGTCTCCGTGAACTGGCTGATCATCAGCTACGGCCTGCAGAGCATCGGTGAACTGATGATCTCCGGTCTGGGCCTCGCGATGGTGGCACAGCTGGTACCGCAACGTCTGATGGGCTTCATCATGGGTAGCTGGTTCCTGACCACTGCCGGCGCAAACATCATTGGCGGCTATGTCGCTGGCATGATGGCAGTACCGGAAAATGTGACCGATCCGCTGATGTCGCTGGAAGTATACGGCCGCGTGTTCCTGCAGATTGGCGTCGCGACTGCCGTGATTGCCGTACTGATGCTGCTGACCGCACCTAAGCTGAACCGCATGACTCAGGACGACTCAAAAGCAACTGCTGAAGGTAAAGTCGCTTCCGCCTAACGTCATCGGGAAACGAATAATTTTGGGCCGCTAACTGCTGTTAGCGGCTTTTTTTTTCTTACCGCAAGCACTAACATACCTTCATATCTATTGGTGCCCTTCTGCCAGTAGAGAACAAAAATAATCATAGTCTGAAGGAGTTACCCATGAAATTGTTCTATAAACCCGGCGCCTGTTCCCTCGCATCGCATATCACGCTTCGGGAGAGCGGAAAGGACTTTACGCTGATTGGCGTCGATCTGATGCACAAACGTATGGAAAACGGTGACGATTTCCTGGCGGTCAACCCGAAAGGCCAGGTTCCGGCGCTGCTGCTGGACGATAACACTCTGCTGACCGAAGGCGTGGCGATCATGCAGTACCTCGCCGATAGCGTAGCCGACCGCCAGCTGCTGGCACCGGTTGGCACCATCAACCGCTACAAAACGCTGGAGTGGATGAACTTCATCGCTACCGAGCTGCACAAAGGCTTTACTCCGCTGTTCCGTCCAGACACTCCGGAAGACTACAAACCAACGGTACGTGCGCTGCTGGATAAAAAACTGGCCTACATCGATGAGTCGCTGGCTGGCGCACAGTGGATCAGCGGCGCTCGCTTCACGATTGCCGATGCCTACCTGTTTACCGTGCTGCGCTGGGCGTTTGCTGTGAAGATGGATATGGCGGGATACAAAAATATTGCCGACTATATGGCGCGCGTTGCAGCGCGTCCGGCAGTCGCGGCGGCACTGGCCGCAGAAGGTCTGAAGTAATATCCCACGCCGGCTCGATAAGAGAGCCGGCGCTTTTACGCCGCAATCCGGCGCTGCCGACTACAGCTGAGTGGCGCTAAAGTGGCAGGTTGGTTTAGCAATACCATCCTGCGCGGCAACAACCTGCAGTTCGTACTCGCCCATCTCTTTCGTTGTAACCATGATTTCGTACACCGCTGCGGTGACATGCTCCAGCGCATCCTGCAGCGAAGCCCCCTGTAGCAGTTTGACCAGCAGCAGCCCGCTGGTCACATCACCAACACCCACCGGGTGGCGTGTGCCAAAATCAATCAGCGGACGGCTGATGTGCCAGGCTTCATCAGCGGTGACCAGCAGCATTTCGAAACGGTCCGCGCTGTAGCCCGCACGCGCCAGATGTTTCACCAGCACAATTTGCGGCCCCAGGGAGATAAGCTCGCGAGCCGCCTGCACGGCGCCGTTAACGTCCTGCACATCATGACCGCAAAGGATCTCCAGCTCAATCAGGTTCGGGGCGATGATGTCGCTTGCCGGCAGCGCATAACGCTTGTGGAATTCCGCCACGCCCGGCGCAACGATACACCCTTTTTCCGGATGCCCCATCACCGGATCGCAAAAGTATTTTGCCTGCGGATTGGCCGCTTTCACCTGACGTACGACGCCAAGAATATGTTCACCCTGCTCTGCGGACCCGAGATAGCCGCTCAGCACGGCGTCACAGCGTTTCAACTGATCGATAGCCGCAATACCCTGCACTATCTCCGTAAGGTGCGCAGGCGGCATCACGCAGCCCGTCCATTGGCCATACTGCGTATGGTTGGAGAACTGCACCGTATTTAGCGGCCAGACGTTCGCGCCAAGACGGCGCATAGGAAATTCGGCGGCGCTGTTGCCCGCATGCCCGAAAACAACGTGGGATTGAATGGCGAGAATGTTGTTCATTAGTTCTACTCAGACGACAAAAAAGAAGGGGGCGTAGTTTCCCACGCCCCCCTGTTTCTAAAGATTACTTCCAGCAGATCAAACAGTAATTTTTCTTACCGCGGCGTAACAACGTGTAGCGCCCGAACAGAATATCGCTGTCTTTGAAGAAGTATTCCGGGTCAGCCTGTTTTTCACCGTTGATGGTGACCGCGTTTGACGCGATGGTTTTGCGCGCCTGCCCACGAGACGGCTGCAGTTCGGAATCGACCAGCGCCTGCATCAGGTCTGCGCCTTTATCCATCTCAACCATCGGCACGCCGTCCTGAGCCAACTGCTCAAAGTCAGCTTCGCTCAGCGCGCTCAGGGAGCCGCTGAACAGGCTGTCGGTGATGCGCTTCGCCGCCACCAGCCCTTCTTCGCCGTGCACCAGACGGGTGACCTGTTCGGCCAGTACGTACTGCGCGCGCGGTGCTTTGCCGCTGTTTTTGTCTTCTTCTTCCAGCGCATTGATCTCTTCAATGTCCATGAAGGTGAAGAACTTCAGGAAGCGGTATACGTCGGCATCCGCGGTGTTAATCCAGAACTGGTAGAATTTGTACGGGCTGGTTTTCTTCGGATCCAGCCATACCGCGCCACCTTCAGTTTTACCAAATTTGGTGCCGTCCGCTTTGGTAATCAGCGGAACGGTCAGACCGAACACCTGGTTCTGGTGCAGGCGACGAGTCAGGTCGATACCGGAGGTGATGTTACCCCACTGGTCAGAGCCGCCGATCTGCAGCGCAACGCCGTGCAGTTTGTTCAGGCAGGCAAAGTCATAGCCCTGCAGCAGGTTGTAGGAGAACTCGGTAAAGGAAATCCCCTGATCGTCACGGTTCAGACGCTGTTTCACCGCTTCTTTGTTAATCATCTGGTTAACAGAGAAGTGTTTGCCGATATCGCGCAGGAAGGTCAGCACGTTCATGCTGCCGAACCAGTCGTAGTTGTTCGCTGCAATGGCGGAGTTATCGCCGCAGTCAAAGTCCAGGAACGGCGCAACCTGCTTACGGATTTTGGCCACCCAATCCTGAACGGTATCTTCGGTGTTCAGCTTACGTTCAGCGGCTTTAAAGCTCGGGTCGCCAATCAGACCGGTCGCGCCGCCAACCAACGCCACAGGCTTATGGCCTGCCTGCTGGAAGCGTTTCAGGCATAACAATGGAACAAGATGCCCCAAATGCAAGCTGTCAGCGGTAGGATCGAAGCCGCAATAGAGCGCGATCGGGCCTTGCGCCAGTCGCTCTGCTAACGCTACCTCGTCCGTTACCTGGGCAACTAGCCCCCGCTCTTGCAGTTGTTTAATCAAGTTACTGCTTGCCATCAAATTCTCCATCTCTTTACGACTGCACCTTTGCCGGTACACGACTTTTCGCCAGACGCGAAAGCTCTATAGAATAAAGCGCTGACGCCCTCAGCGCTAGCGCTTAAAACAACAAATTTCGGGGATTACGGCGCCAGCCGGTCGATTTTCCAGGCACCGTCTTCGCGCTGGTATAAAAAACGATCGTGCAGACGATGTTCACCGCCCTGCCAGAACTCCATCTGTTCAACAGAGACGCGGAAACCACCCCAGAAACTCGGCAGCGGTACTTCACCCTGCTGGAATTTCTGCTTCAGCTCCATAAATTTGCTTTCGAGAATACCGCGCGCGGAGATGCGGCTGGACTGTTTTGACACCCAGGCACCTATCTGGCTATCGCGCGGTCGGCTATGGAAATATTTGACCACTTCCAGCGTCGATAAACGCTCGGCCTTGCCAATAACCATCACCTGACGATCCAGCATATGCCACGGGAATAGCAGGCTTATGCGCGGATTTTGCTCGAGTTGATGCGCTTTGCGGCTGCCCAGGTTGGTGTAAAAGACCAGCCCTTTCTCGTCATAATGCTTCAGTAGAACAATACGCTGGTACGGCTGGCCGTTTTCATCGACCGTTGCCACTACCATCGCCGTCGGATCGGCCAGTTTTGCTTCACAGGCCTGAGAAAGCCAGCGTTCAAAAAGCGGGAGCGGTTCAGCGGGAAGGTCGTGGCGACGCAGGCCGCCACGGGTGTACTCTCGGCGCAGATGCGCAATTTGCTGCAGATCGTCGTTGTCAGACATGGCGTTGAAACCCGTAATCATTCGGTGGCGTTATTGTGCGCCGCCCGCCTGAAAATCTCAACGCTTAGGATTTTGTAACTGACAGTTATTCAACACGATACGGTCACGTTTGTAGACGGTCGCCTCATTGCCTTTCGACCAGAAAACGTAGATACCGTCGGTATAACGCGCTCCGGAAGCGGAAACGCCCTGCGCAAGGGTCTGCTGTTGATTATCATAGATAAAGCTCACCTGCTGGCGCGAGTTGTTGAGATGCACCGTCAGCGGTTTTTCATCACACTGATACTCCAGCGTGTCGGTTTGCATCCGCTCCATAAACTGGTTATAGGCGCTACAGCCTGCGAGCATAAAAGGGAGAGCAACGATAAGAAGTTTTTTCATTTTTCCGGGCCTTTCGACATTCCTGGTCAAGGAGTGATTTTCACACTCCCGTTTTGCTTAAGTCTACCGGCCCAGTGTAAAAGATGATGTCAGTTAACTCTTATTATTCTGTGGGTTCGCGGGGAAAATGGCCCCCAGCACGCTTGCCTGTGACGCGCCGGTCACCGACGGCAGGTTGCCCGGTAACCCGGCAACGGTACGCCACGCCAGCCATGCAAAGGCCAACGCTTCCATATCATCACCGCTGATGCCGTATTCGTCGGTGGTCGCCACCTCGGTTCCGGCAAGCAGCCCGGCAAGGCGCGCCATAACCAGCGGGTTGCGGCTGCCCCCGCCGCACACCAGCAGACGCTCGCATCCACCGCTCAGCAGCACCTGCTCGCTGATGGTCACCGCCGTCAGCTCGGTCAGGGTCGCCTGGACGTCCTGGGCGCGCAGCCCCGGATAGCGTGCGAGGAACTGTGCCAGCCAGCCGTAGTTGAAGTACTCACGGCCGGTGCTTTTCGGCGCGGGTGCGGCGAAATAAGGATCGCTCAGCATATCCTGCAACAACGGCAGAATAACCCGACCTTCATTCGCCCATTCGGCGTCTTTATCATACGGTTTGCCCAGGCTGCGCCAGATCCAGGCATCCATCAGCATATTGCCTGGACCGGTATCATAGCCACGTACCGGTTGGCCGGGTATCAGCAGCGAAAGATTAGCAATGCCGCCAATATTCAGGATCATGCGGCGCTCGCTGGGGTCTGCCAGCAGCGCCTGGTGAAAGGCCGGAACCAGCGGCGCGCCCTGCCCGCCAAGCGCCATATCGCGACGGCGGAAATCCCCCACCACGCTCACGCCGGTGCGGGCGGCAATAATATTGTTGTCGCCAATCTGTAGGGTATGGGGCGCATCGCCGGTCGGTTCATGCCAGACGGTTTGCCCGTGGCAGCCGATGGCCACAATATCCTGGGCGGCCAGTTTTTCCTGAGCCATCAGCGCCATAATGGCGTCTGCAAACAGATGCCCCAGTCGGTTATCCAACTGGCCCAGTTGAGAGAGCGTGAGCGGCTGCCCCTGGCAAACGGCCAGTACTGCTTCTTTCAGTGCGATGGGGATGGGCCAGGAAAGGCTCGCCAGCTGCGCTACGCTATGTTGATCAATAACCGCCAGCACCACATCCACGCCATCAAGGCTGGTTCCTGACATCACGCCAATATATCGCCCGGATTTCATACGCCGTCCTTAGTCAGCTCTGTAAAGTTAACACTCCAGCATAAAGCCGTACGTAATGCTATTAACCAATAATATTTTTTAACAATATACGCCCGCCCCACCGCTGTTTTTAGCGCTGCGCCACAGTTTTTCTTGCGTTTAGCGTTGGTTAAGTCAGGATGGCTTATTATCGTGAATAATGAATGCGGAAGATATGACCGCTCCGATCAAATGCCATATAATTGTTTAGTACGGATGCTCAAGAGAGCAATTCTTAGTGAACTGGAGATTCATAAATGATGTTACGCGTATTGGCTGTTTCAATGATTGGTTTATCCCTGGCCGGATGTGCCAACAACAGCGGTTTGTCAGGCGATGTTTACTCAGCATCCGAAGCAAAACAGGTTCAGAACGTGACCTACGGTACCATTGTACACGTGCGTCCGGTTCAGATTCAGGGTGGCGATGATAGCAACGTCATCGGCGCTATCGGCGGTGCAGTACTGGGTGGTTTCCTGGGCAACACCGTCGGCGGCGGTACCGGTCGTTCGCTGGCTACCGCAGCGGGTGCCGTTGCCGGCGGCGTAGCGGGCCAGAGCGTCCAGGGCGCGATGAACAAAACCCAGGGCGTCGAGCTGGAAATTCGTAAAGATGACGGCAACACCATCATGGTGGTGCAGAAACAGGGCGATACCCGTTTCTCAGCCGGTCAGCGCGTCGTGATGGCCAGCAACGGCCGCCAGGTAACCGTTTCTCCGCGTTAATGTTCTTCGGGTGCGTGCCTATCGCGCGCACCTGCTTTCATAACACTTACCGCTTACTTCCCTTCTATTAATTCATACTACAAATAGATAAAATCTATTCAGGCAATCTATTATTTGCGCACGGACAATATTTCTTTACAGCCAATCTATTAAAATTGAGTCCAATCCGGGCAGGACGCCCGAAGGTTTGCAGCGCTTAGCGTATACAGGACTCATCTATGCTTTTAAAATTCCCACTGCAACGCTTCTTGATTTATATCACGATATGCCTGATTGGTATTCTGTTACTCAATCATTTTTCTACTATTTTTATTCGCCACGTTCCCTCGATTGCGCCTATTCTTTTTCCCACGCTGACGATGTTTCTGATGGTCTTCCACACGATGATCGCGGTATTCATGGTGATGAAGTACCTGTGCGACAGGCAGCGTCTTTATTTGATGGCGATTGCCTGTGCCTTTGCCAGCTCAGCCATTTTGATGATGGGGACGCTGAACAGCTACCCGATGTGGTTCTTGTGCGGTGCCGCAAGCGAGGTGAACTATAACGATACGCTCATATTTTATTTTTTCCGCAATATTATTATGACCGTATTGTTTATTGCTTCGGTGGGCTTATACGCCATCAAATCACGCGATATGCACAGTACCAGAAATCATATTTTTATATTATGCGGCATCTTCGGTTTCGCCATTATTATGCTGATATTATCGTGGCTGTATTCCAGCCATAATCCAGCGTTAAGCGTACATCTGGTCGATAATGCCACATATCAATATAGCGAAACGTGGAACGATATTATGAACTGGGCATTGGTCATAATATGGTTGGTCACGCTATTTACGCTGATATTTATCACTCGCCTGAACAATATATTCTGGTATAGCGGTGCTTTCTTCTGCGCCTGCTATATCTTCACCCTACTGGTGCTGATGTCCGGTCAGGACACCGCCAGCTACAGCTGGTATCAGGCACGACTGTTTGAAACTATTTCAACAATGTTCCTGATCTTCGTTCTGTTTTGCGATGTGTTCACGCTGTACCGCCAGTCAAACACGAAATACCTGAACTCGTACCAAAACTCCATCCGCGATCCATTAACGCGGCTGTACAATCGCAGCTATTTCTACGACTCTTTTACCGCGCTACAGGCTTCTATCGCCAGCGGAAACCCGGTATCGGTTATTGTGAGCGATCTGGACCACTTCAAGCGCATTAACGACAAATATGGTCACCTGCAGGGCGATAAGGTGATTCAGTTCGTCGCGAAAGTACTACAGGACTCGGTACGCCAGAATGATATCGCCGCGCGCATCGGCGGTGAAGAGTTTGCGCTGCTGTTAGCCAACACCGATGCAGAAGAAGCCCACGCTATCGCGGAACGTATTCGTCTGGCCATCGGTCAGCATGATTCCAATAGCAGCCAGGACAAGTTGCCTGAGCCAATTACCATCAGTATCGGCGTCTTTACCGTGACCGATTTGTCGGTACCGGTTGAAGAGTGCGTGCGTCGCGCTGATGAGGCGATGTACCGCGCGAAGGGAACGGGACGAAACCGCGTTGTGGTGTGGGAATGAGAGTATCCCCCTTCACCAGGCGTGTGCGAGGGGGATAATAAAAAACCCGCGATATTCGCGGGTTTTTAGTGTCAATCGCGTGATTGCAGCTCGATGATGTTCTGCTCAAGCTTACGAATAAGCGTCGTCAGGATCTCCAGCTCATCGGCTGAGATACCTGCCAGAATATCACCGCGCGTATGGCTGATGACCGCTTCCATTTCCTGAATCAGCGGTTCAGCCTTCTCAGTTAACTTAATACGTTTAGCACGACGGTCGCTGGCACAGGTCTGGCGGGAAATCAGTCCCTTCTCTTCCAGCTGATCCAGTGTTCGTACCAATGACGGCTGCTCAATGCCGATCGCTTTAGCCAGTTGGATTTGCGACTGTTCAGGCGGAAGCTGATGAATGTTATGCAGCGTGACCCAATGTGTCTGCGTAAGTTCCAGAGGTTTGAGGCGATGGTCAATCAGAGCACGCCAAATGCGCACCAACCGTGCCAGATCAGAACCTAATGGCGATTCCAATTTCATCTCCTTATAATTAGCTTGCTAAGTTATTATACTGATTTTAGAATAGTGTGCAGTATTTAAATTAGCAAAACAAATGAATTGCCACGTGCACGTAAACCAGATCCATGCTTTACACTGTTTCAAATCATGTGATTTTATGTCAAAACACGACACACTATCGAGTTATAACTCTTCAATTGCAAAGGATTTCTGCTTGTGAAGTCGATTCTCCACATCCCGGGACTGCCTCTACAAGACCTTGTCGTCGGTGCTTCGATCTATTTTCCTCCCGTATTTAAGGCAGTTCTGCTCGGCTTCCTGTTCTGGCTGGTTCTCCACCGTCTGCTGCGTGACTGGATGTACGCTGGTGATATCTGGCACCCGCTATTAATGGATCTCTCTTTCTTTGCGCTTTCGGTATGCCTCGCGCTGCTGCTCCTTGTCTGGTGGTGATGTCATTCAATGAAAAAATTAAAATACTTCTCAACGCTGCTGATCGCCGCCGTTGCTATCGTCGCCGTCTGGCTGGTCTGGAACTATTACATGCAGTCACCGTGGACGCGTGACGGTAAAATTCGCGCCGAACAGGTCGACATCACCCCGCAGGTATCCGGTAGCATTCTGCACCTCAACGTGAAGGATAATCAGTTTGTGAAGGCCGGTGACGTTCTGTTCGAAATAGACCCAACGCCGTGGAAAATCACCGTCATGAACGCCGAAGCCAAATGGGCCAAGGCGCAGTCCGACCTACTGCGCGCAAGCCATGAAGTGGAACGTCGACGGGGGCTGTCGCAAAATGTTATCTCCGCTGAAGACCTTGATACCGTCAACATCGCGCTGAAAGTCGCGCGGGCCAATGCAGACGCCGCTAAAGCCGAACTGGACCATGCCCGCTGGCAGCTGGCGCAAACCGAAGTCAAAGCGCCGGTCGACGGCTGGGTCACCAACCTTACGACCCGAGCAGGCAACTATGCCGCGGTCGGCCAGCCGGTTTTCGCCCTTATCGACAGCCACTCATTTTATGTTGTCGGCTATTTTGAAGAGACCAAGCTGCGGCATATCCGCGAAGGCGACCGCGCAGATATCGTACTCTATAGCGATAATAAAAAGTTACAGGGTCACGTTTCCAGCATCGGTCGCGCTATCCACGATCAGAGCCTGGCCACGGATGGAACGCTGGTTGCAGACATCAAGCCAACCATCCCCTGGGTGCGCCTGGCCCAGCGCGTCCCGGTTCGCATTGCGCTTGATCCACAGCCTGCGGATACCATCCTGATCGCGGGCACCACGTGCACGGTGTCAATTACAGGCCGTCAGCAATGACCCTGCCCACGCTGACGTGGAGCGCATTGCCCTGGTTTAAAGCCACCGTTCCTCAGTGGCGCTACGCACTGCGCAACGCGATCGCCATGTGTCTGGCGCTGACTTTCGCCTACTGGCTGAATCTTGACGAACCGTATTGGGCCATGACCTCCGCTGCGGTGGTCAGCTTCCCCACCGTCGGCGGCGTCATCAGCAAAAGCCTGGGCCGCATCGCGGGCAGCCTGCTGGGCGCCAGCGCCGCGCTGCTTATCGCCGGGCACACGCTGACCGACCCGTGGCTCTTTTTGTTCGCGATGTCTGGCTGGCTGGGTTTTTGCACCTGGGCCTGCGCGATGTACAGCAATAATGTCGCCTACGCCTTCCAACTGGCGGGCTACACCTGCGCCATCATTGCTTTCCCGATCATTAACGTGGTCGACGCGACTAAACTGTGGGAGATAGCCCAGGCACGCGTTTGTGAAGTGATCGTCGGTATTCTGTGCGGCGGGCTGATGATGATGATTTTGCCCAGCACCTCCGACGGCAGCGCGCTGCTTACCGCGCTGAAAAATATGCACGCACGTCTGCTTGAGCATGCCAGTATGCTGTGGCAGCCGGTGACCACCGACGCCATCCGCAGCGCCCACCAGAGCGTCATCAGTCAGATCCTGACCATGAATCTGCTGCGCATTCAGGCCTTCTGGAGCCACTATCGTCTGCGTCGGCAAAATGCGCTGCTCAACTATCTGCTGCACCAGCAGCTGCGCCTCACCAGCGTTATCTCCAGCCTGCGGCGGCTAATGCTCAACTGGCCCAATCTGCCAAATCATGTTCGCCCTGTGCTGGAAACCTTGCTCCAGGCGCTGGCGTCTCCGGGCTGTGACGCCTACACCGTCGCGCGTATTATCGCCCCTCTGGCCCCCGTCGATCCGCAGGATTATCGCTACCATGCCTTCTGGGATCGCCTGCGCTATTTTTGTCGTCTGTACCTTAAAACCAGTCGCTGGCTTCAGCGGCTGGAGAACGCAACGGCGGTCACAGAGTTTTCCGTCCCGGCTGCGCCCGCGCTGATGCGCCATACCGATCACGCCGAGGCGGCCTGGAGCGGTATCCGGACCTTTTTCGCCCTGGTCAGCGTGGGAGCATTAAGCATCAGCACCCAGTGGGAGTCCGGCGCGGCGGCGCTGACGCTGGCAGCCATTTGCTGCGTGCTTTATTCCAATGTCCCCTCGCCGTTCAGCTCTCTCACGCTGCTGATGCGCACGCTGATTCTGCTGTCATTCTTTAGCTTCGGCGTTAAGTTTGGCCTGATGGTGCAAATTAACGATCTGTGGCAGTTCATGCTGTTCTTATTTCCACTGCTACTGACCATGCAGCTGTTAAAGCTACAAATGCCGAAACAGGCACGGCTGTGGGGATCGCTGATCGTCTTTATGGGTTCGTTTATCGCCGTGACTAACCCACCGGTGTATAACTTCGCCGATTTTCTCAACGATAATCTGGCCAAGATTATCGGCGTCGGGCTGGCGTGGCTGGCATTTGCGGTACTGACGCCCGGCTCGGACGCGCGCAAAAGTCGTCGCCATATTCGCGCGTTACGCCGTCACTTTGTCGATCAGCTCAGCCGTCACCCGTCAAACCGCGAACATGAGTTTGAATCTCTGGTTTATCATCATGTTAGCCAGCTCAGCGCGAGCCAGGATGACGCCGCGCGCCGCTGGCTGCTGCGCTGGGGCGTGGTGCTGCTGAACTGTTCGCACGTGGTGTGGCAACTGCGAAGCTGGGAGGCGCGCTCGGACCCGCTGTCGCAGGTGCGCGATATGTGTATTAGCCTGCTGCGGGATGTAATGAGCGAACGCGGGGTGCAGCAACGACCGTTAGCCGCAACCCTTGAAGAACTGCAGCGAATTTGCGCCGCCCTGGCCCATCATCACCAGCCTGCTGCTCGTGAACTGGCGTCCATCGTCTGGCGGCTGTACTGCTCGCTATCGCAGCTTGAGGCGGCACCGGCACCCGATACGCTGACCGAGCAAACGGCGTAAAAACGACAGCAGGCGGCAGCGCCTGCTGTTTAGACATTACGGCACGTCGTAGCCCAATGCAGCTTTACGAATGCGGAACCACTGCTGACGAGACATATCGAGAGACTGCGCGACAATTGCCGAACGCACGCGCTCAATTTTCCCGGAACCGATAATCGGCAGCGGCTGCGACGGCAGGCGCATGACCCACGCGTAGACCACCTGTTCAATGCTCCCGGCATTCAGCTCATTCGCCACCTTTGCCAGCTCATCGCGCAGCGGCTGGAACGCGTCGTCGTTAAACAGGCGACCACCGCCCAGGCATGACCAGGCCATCGGACGAATACGCAGTTGCTGAAGCTGATCCAGCGTGCCATCCAGCAGCGTCGGCTGATGAACAGGCGAAATTTCAACCTGGTTCGTCGCCAGCGTGAACGGCAAACGCGACTGCAGCAGCGCAAACTGCGCTGGCGTAAAGTTTGACACCCCAAAATGACGCACTTTGCCGCTCTGATGCAGCGCCGTAAACGCCTCGGCCACTTCGTCCGCATCCATCAGCGGGTCCGGACGGTGGATAAGCAACAGGTCAATAACGTCGGTCGCCAGATGACGCAGTGACTGTTCAGCGCTGTGCACAATGTGCTGGCGATCGGTAATGTAATGCCCGATTGCATGTTCCGGTTTTGCCGTGGTGGCAATACCGCATTTGGTGACAATTTCCATCCGTTCACGCAGGTGCGGTGCTAGCTTCAGGGCTTCACCGAACGCCGCTTCACACTGGTAGCCGCCGTAGATATCGGCGTGGTCAACGGTCGTCACGCCAAGATCCAGATGCGCTTCCATAAAGCTGGCAAGCTCACGCGCGGACATATTCCAGTCCATCAGACGCCAGTAGCCCATGACGAAGCGTGAAAATTCCGGCCCCTGCGGCGCCAAAGTAATACGTTGAACCATAACCACTTCCTCAACAAAAAAGTTGGATTGAGTATACGCACTTTTGCGCTTAAAACAGTGAGGGCTGCTGAGGATCTTCCGTTGGATTCGCTTTCGCTGCGCGCAATTTGCGCAGTAGCCGCTGGCGACATAGCCGCAGCACTTCCTGTTTTTGCGCATCGCTCATCGTCTGCCAGTTAAAACGCTCGTCGCGACTACGAAAACAGCCGCGACAAAAGCCGCGTTCGTCCGACTGACAAATTCCCCGGCACGGACTTTGAACCGGGAAAAACTCCAGTTGCTCTGCCACGTTAGCCTCCCCATTACCTCGTCATTCCTTCATTGAAGACGTTTACTTCCCAGTACGCAACTTTTATCCCCTTTCGTGCTCATCTGGCGAGATGGGGCAAAAAAAATTTGCATTAGACCAATCGGTCTATTACAGTGCCTGCTATGAGCAAATCCATTGAACATGATACCCGTGAACATATCCTGGCAACCGGCGAGCGTCTTTGCATGCACCGCGGTTTCACCGGGATGGGCCTGAGCGAACTCCTGAAGACGGCGGAAGTGCCGAAGGGATCGTTCTATCACTATTTTCGTTCAAAAGAAGCCTTTGGCGTGGCCATGCTGGAGCGGCATTTTGCTGATTATCACCAGCGCCTGACGCAGCATTTCACGCAAGGGGCCGGTAACTACCGTGACCGCTTGCTGAACTACTACCAGCACACGCTTGAACAGTTTTGCCAGCAAGGTTTGATTAGCGGTTGTCTGACCGTCAAGCTGTCTGCTGAGGTGTGCGATCTTTCTGAAGATATGCGTACCGCCATGAATAAAGGTGCTAGCCAGATTATGGTTCTGCTCGCGCAAGCGCTGGAAAACGGCCGCCGTGAAGGCTGCCTGACGTTCAGCGGTGAAGCCGCCATGACAGCCCAGGTGCTCTATTCACTGTGGCTGGGGGCGAACCTGCAGGCAAAAATTTCGCGCAGTTCTGCACCGCTGGAAAGCGCGCTGACGCACGTCAGAAATCTGATTGCTGCGCCGGAATAATCCCGGCGTTTTTATTTCGTAAATTGCTAGACGACCGGTCTACTTAGGAGTCACCATGTCACAAGAAAAACTGTTTACCCCACTGAAAGTGGGTGCGGTTACCGTCCCAAACCGCGTGTTTATGGCCCCGCTGACGCGCCTGCGTAGCATCGTGCCAGGCGACATTCCCACTCCGCTGATGGCCGAGTACTATCGCCAGCGCGCCAGCGCAGGCTTGATTATCTCTGAAGCCACTCAGGTTTCCGCCCAGGCCAAAGGCTACCAGGGCGCGCCGGGTCTGCACAGCCCAGAGCAGATTGCCGCGTGGCAGAAAATCACCGCCGGCGTGCACGCTGAAAACGGCCGTATCGCCGTACAGCTGTGGCACACCGGGCGTATTTCACACAACAGCCTGCAGCCAAACGGTGAAGCGCCTGTTGCCCCTTCCGCGCTGAGCGCCGGTACCCGCACTTCGCTGCGTGATGAAAATGGTCACGCGATTCGCGTCGATACCTCTATGCCACGCGCGCTGGAAACCGCTGAAATTCCGGGGATCGTGAACGATTTCCGCCAGGCGATTGCCAACGCTCGTGAAGCCGGATTCGACCTGGTTGAGCTGCATTCTGCTCATGGCTACCTGCTGCACCAGTTCCTTTCTCCGTCTTCTAACCACCGTACCGATCAGTATGGCGGCAGCGTTGAAAACCGCGCGCGTCTGGTGCTGGAAGTGGTGGATGCCGGGATTAAAGAATGGGGTGCCGACCGCATCGGTATTCGCGTGTCGCCGATTGGTAGCTTCCAGAACGTCGACAACGGTCCGAACGAAGAAGCCGATGCGCTGTATCTGATAGAAGAACTGGGTAAACGCGGTATTGCCTATCTGCATATGTCCGAACCTGACTGGGCGGGTGGCGAGCCGTATAGCGATGCCTTCCGTGAGAAAGTACGCGCACGTTTCCATGGCCCCATCATTGGTGCGGGTGCCTATACGCCAGAAAAAGCCGAGGAGCTGATTGAAAAAGGGCTGATTGACGCCGTTGCTTTTGGCCGCGCTTATATTGCCAACCCGGATCTGGTCGCTCGCCTGCAGCACAAAGCCGAGCTGAACCCACAACGCCCGGAAAGCTTCTACGGCGGCGACGCGGAAGGCTACACCGATTACCCAACCCTGTGATCCTGCATTGATAGCGGCGGCCTTCCGCCGCTATACTAGTCAGATTATTCATAAGTAAGGACGAGGGATATCATGCGTTTACTGCATACCATGCTGCGCGTCGGCGACCTGCAACGCTCCATTGATTTTTACACCAAGGTGCTGGGCATGAAGCTGCTGCGCACCAGCGAAAACACCGAGTACAAATACTCGCTGGCCTTTGTGGGCTACGGTGACGAACGTGATGAAGCGGTGATCGAGCTGACCTATAACTGGGGCGTAGACAAATACGACCTGGGCAACGCATACGGTCATATCGCGCTGAGCGTTGATAACGCTGCCGAAGCCTGCGACCGTATTCGTCAGAACGGCGGCAACGTCACTCGTGAAGCCGGCCCGGTAAAAGGCGGCACCACGGTGATTGCGTTTGTTGAAGATCCGGACGGTTACAAAATCGAACTGATCGAAGAAAAAGATGCCGGCAAAGGTCTCGGCAACTGATTTTCTGCGGGTGCTTTTAGCACCCGTTTTTTCCCCCTGCCTTTCCAAGCCGCGGCAAAATTTGCCATAATGCGCGCTACTTTTTCTGAGTTAAGAGATTCTGATGTCCGACAATGCGCAACTTAATGGTCTATGCGACCGTTTTCGTGGGTTTTATCCAGTGGTGATTGATGTTGAAACCGCCGGATTCAATGCCAAAACGGATGCCCTGCTCGAAATAGCGGCAATTACGTTGAAAATGGATGAGCAAGGCTGGCTGATGCCGGACAACACGTTACATTTCCACGTTGAACCGTTTGAGGGAGCGAACCTCGAGCCGGAGGCGCTGGCGTTTAACGGGATCGATCCGAATAACCCGCTGCGTGGCGCGGTCAGCGAATACGATGCGTTGCACGCCATCTTCAAAATGGTACGCAAGGGTATTAAAGATAGCGACTGTAACCGCGCGATTATGGTGGCCCACAACGCGACGTTCGATCATAGCTTTATGATGGCTGCCGCCGAGCGTGCATCGCTGAAACGCAACCCTTTCCATCCATTCGTGACCTTCGACACCGCCGCGCTGAGCGGGCTGGCGTTGGGACAGACGGTTTTATCGAAAGCCTGCGCTGCGGCAGGTATGAATTTCGACAGCAGCCAGGCCCACTCTGCCCTGTACGATACCGAGCAGACCGCCATTCTGTTCTGCGAGATCGTCAACCGCTGGAAACGTCTGGGCGGCTGGCCGCTGCCCGTCGTTGCGGAATAACGCAAAAAAAAGCGACCTGACGGTCGCTTTTTTATTTCTGCATAGCACTCCCCGATGCCGCGCAACGCGCCATCGGGATTGAAGATTTATTCCGCTTTTGGCTCTTCCGCTTTATACTTCGCCGCGGTTTCTTTGATCAGCGGCTGCAGTTCGCCACGCTGATACATTTCAATGATGATATCGCAGCCGCCAACCAGCTCGCCGTCAACCCACAGCTGCGGGAAGGTCGGCCAGTTTGCATATTTTGGCAGTTCGGCACGGATGTCCGGATTCTGCAGGATATCAACATAAGCAAAGCGTTCGCCGCAGGCAGACAGTGCCTGAACGGCCTGCGCAGAGAAACCGCAGCTAGGCAGCTTCGGGGAGCCTTTCATGTACAGCAGGATCGGGTTCTCAGCGATCTGGCGCTGAATTTTTTCAATTGTTTCGCTCATTGTCTTGCTTCCTCAAACTTCTTTTTACGGCAGTAGTCCACCATTGTAACGTTTTGCGGCCTGAACAGAAAATAACATTTTATTCACGCCTTATTATTTTATCCTCTGCGCATTGAAGTTGCCTTATAAATATGTGTTTATCGGCAGCTGGATGAAAAACCTGCTCATTTTTTAGCTCAAGCTGTATCAAATGATGTTTTTTTTTGCACTTGCTAACGAAACAGCGTTTTGGGATGAAAAACACTATTAACATTTCGTGTTTTTATGGATTAGAATCGTTGGGTTTTGTAAACCATACCCAGGCAAGGATATTTAGCCTGCATACTCAGAGGGTTGTTCAGTGGCGCAGATAAAAAAATGGTCGATCACGCTCTGTGCATTGTTGTTTACATCGTTATCGTTCACGCCGTTGGCGCATGCAACAGGGCATGCCAAAACACCGACGGCGCAAAAATCACTACCCGTTAAGGGCAGTGAACGCAAGAAAAAGAATACGGTCAGCAAATCAACCAGCAAGAAAAAAACCAGCACCGTCGCGAAGAACAAAACCGCACCCGCGGTCAGCAAAGCGAAAAAGGCCGCTACCCCTTCACGTAAAACGGTCGCCAGCAAAACCCGCAAAGCCAGCGCGGTAAAAACCGCCAGCGTCGTGACAACCTGCAAGACGACCCGCAAAGGGCATAAAAAAACCTGTACCACCAGCAAAGTAGAAAGTCAGCCCACCACCATCGCCCAGGCGCATAAAGTTCGCGTGCAGAAAGCGCAAAAAACCGCCATGAACAAACTGATGGGCCAGTTGGGTAAACCCTACCGCTGGGGCGGCAACTCGCCGCGTACCGGTTTCGATTGCAGCGGTCTGGTTTACTATGCTTATAAAGATCTGGTGAATATCCGTATTCCGCGTACCGCTAACGAAATGTACCACCTGCGCGATGCCCGCCCGGTTGACCGCAGCGAGCTGGAAAGCGGTGATTTAGTCTTCTTCCGGACCCAGGGTCGCGGCACTGCCGATCACGTCGGCGTGTATGTTGGTAACGGTAAATTTATCCAGTCGCCTCGCACCGGTCAGGACATCCGCATTACCTCGCTGAGCGAAGACTACTGGGTACGCCACTATGTCGGCGCCCGTCGCGTGGTCACCCCGAAGACGATTCGTTAATTACTTACCCCGTTTGTTAATAAACGGGGTAAGCTTATCTTTTATCTCACCTTTTAATTTGCTACTCTATCCCCACTCAATACAAGGTTATTGAGAGTAAAAATAATAAAAGGAGAGTAGCAATGTCGTTCGAATTACCTGCATTACCGTATGCCAAAGACGCCCTGGTTCCGCATATTTCTGTGGAAACGCTTGAGTATCATTATGGTAAAC
This sequence comes from Kluyvera genomosp. 2, assembly GCF_036759865.1. NCBI lineage: Bacteria > Pseudomonadati > Pseudomonadota > Gammaproteobacteria > Enterobacterales > Enterobacteriaceae > Kluyvera > Kluyvera genomosp. 2. Next base: position 93,745 of record NZ_JAPKIA010000007.1, on the reverse strand, counting down.
ACCACCAGACTTACGTCACCAACCTGAACAACCTGATCAAAGGCACCGCCTTTGAGGGTAAAACGCTCGAAGAGATCGTACGCACCTCTGAAGGCGGCGTGTTCAATAACGCGGCTCAGGTCTGGAACCACACCTTCTACTGGAACTGCCTGGCGCCGAACGCCGGCGGCGAACCGACCGGTGCCGTTGCAGAAGCGATTAACAAATCCTTCGGCAGCTTCGCCGACTTCAAAGCCCAGTTTACCGATGCCGCAGTGAAAAACTTCGGCGCAGGCTGGACCTGGCTTGTGAAGAAAGCTGACGGTTCTCTGGCCATCGTATCCACGTCTAACGCCGGCACCCCGCTGACCACCGACGCGAAGCCGCTGTTGACCGTCGACGTGTGGGAACATGCTTACTATATTGACTACCGCAACGCCCGCCCTAACTACCTGGAGCACTTCTGGGCTCTGGTGAACTGGGCGTTCGTGGCTGAAAATCTGGCTGCGTAAGCACAAAAAACCCGGCGTTGTCATGCTTCGCCGGGTGATATGCCATCGCGCAGAAGGCTTGCCTTCTGCGTTTTTTTTTACTCGCTGACCAGCGCCTGCGCACCACGGCGACGGCCGCTGAAGAACACGACCGCCAGCGCCAGCGCAGCAACGATCGCCCCCATCACCGGTACAAAGCTGTAGCCCAGCCCGCCCGATATAACCGCACCGCCGGCCACGGCCCCCAGCGCATTACCGAGGTTAAACGCGCCAATATTCACCGACGACGAAAGCCCCGGCGCTTCGTGTGCTACCCGCATCACGCGCATCTGTAGCGGCGGCACCACGGCAAACGTTGCCGCGCCCCACACCACCATGCTAAACGCCGCCCCCACCTGGCTCTGCGCCAGCCAGGGAATGGCCAGCATAATGGCCATCAGCAGCAGCAAGAAACCTTTGAGCGTACCGCTAACCGAGCGGTCAGCAAATTTGCCGCCAAGGAAGTTGCCAATAGAGAAGCCAACGCCAATCAATACCAGCATCAACGTAATAAATCCCGGCGTGGCGTGCGTCAGGGTCCGCAATACCGGCGAAATGTAGGTATAAAGCGTAAACATCGCACCAGCGCCGAGCACGGTGGTCAGTAAGGCAGAAAGTACCTGTGGGCGCACCAGTACCGCCAGCTCACGCTTAACGTCCGGTTTTTCCCCTGCCCCACCCTTCGGCAGCGACAGCCACAGCCCCGCCATGGCGACAATCCCAAGGCCAGCAGTCGCCAGGAACGACATGCGCCAGCCAATGGTTTCACCCAGCCAGGTCGCCGCCGGAACGCCGCCGATATTGGCAATCGTCAGGCCCATAAACATGGTCGCTACCGCGCTCGCCTGCTTATGCTTTGGCACAACGCTCGCGGCAACCACCGACCCCAGACCAAAGAACGCGCCGTGGTTGAGGCTGGTAATAATGCGCGACAGCATCAGCGTGGTGTAGTCAGGCGAGATAGCCGACAGCACGTTACCAAGGGTAAAAATCGCCATCAGGAAAATCAGCGCATTGCGCCGCGCGCGATGAGACAACAGCAGCGTCATCAGCGGGGCCCCGACCATCACGCCCACGGCGTAGGCGCTGATCAACATTCCCGCGGCGGGAATAGAGACGTCAACGCCCTTCGCAATGACCGGCAGCAGCCCCATGGGCGAGAATTCGGTGGTCCCTATGCCAAAGGCGCCAATCGCCAGGGCAAGCAGGGGATAATTGACTTTCATGCAAAAACTCCGGTTGGCCGCGCACAGCTGGCGGCATGACAACATAGGGCAAAAGCATGACATCAATCACAGAAAATCAGAAGTGTACAAAACAGCAAAAGATTATTGCTAATTTGATAACAATTGACGGGAGGGAGCGAACTCCCTCACCGGAGGAATTAATGCAATACGGCGGTCAGTGCAGCGGCAACAATGAGCGCAAGCGTAATAATGGTAGTGGTGAGCGACAGCTTAAGTTCGGTACTCATCAATTTTTCTCCTTTTTATTGCCACAGTGAAACTGAGCTTACTCATTTTTGCACAGATAATCGTAAAAATCTTCACAGATTTAGCAGGATGTTGTTTTTTGCTCTTCCACTTTGCGTCGGGATACGTCAAAATTCGACGCTTATTTATAAGCGTACCGGCCATTGACCCCCTCCTGTCGTCCTGTATCGTTTTCCCGGCGAATCGCAATTCACAAAATTGCGTCAGGGTGTGTGAAGGCAAACGTTTTCCTTTCGATTTTTTCAGGGGCAGGCCAGGGTCTGGAGTGAGATGGAATGGCAACAATTAAAGATGTAGCGAAGCGCGCAAACGTTTCCACTACAACCGTATCACATGTAATTAACAAAACGCGTTTTGTCGCCGAAGAGACGCGTGAAGCGGTCTGGGCGGCGATTAAAGAACTGCACTACTCGCCGAGCGCCGTTGCCCGCAGCCTGAAGGTCAACCACACCAAATCCATTGGTTTGCTGGCCACCAGCAGTGAAGCAGCCTATTTTGCCGAAATTATTGAGGCCGTAGAGAAAAACTGCTTCCAGAAAGGGTATACCCTGATCCTCGGCAACGCGTGGAACAATCTTGAGAAGCAGCGCGCGTACCTGTCAATGATGGCGCAAAAGCGCGTCGACGGTCTGCTGGTCATGTGCTCAGAATACCCGGAGTCACTGCTCTCCATGCTGGAAGAGTATCGTCACATTCCAATGGTGGTGATGGACTGGGGCGAAGCCAAAGCCGATTTTACCGACTCGGTTATCGATAACGCCTTCGAAGGCGGTTATATGGCGGGCCGCTATCTGATCGAACGCGGCCATCGCGATATCGGCGTGATCCCGGGCCCGCTGGAGCGCAATACCGGCGCAGGCCGTCTGGCAGGCTTTATGAAAGCGATGGAAGAAGCGCAGATTAACGTACCGGCAAACTGGATTGTTCAGGGCGACTTTGAACCAGAATCCGGCTACCGGGCGATGCAGCAGATTCTGTCCCAGCACCCGCGCCCAACCGCCATCTTCTGCGGCGGCGATATTATGGCCATGGGCGCACTGTGTGCCGCCGATGAAATGGGGCTGCGCGTGCCGCAGGATATTTCGCTGATCGGGTATGATAACGTGCGTAACTCACGTTTCTTCACCCCCGCGCTGACCACTATCCATCAGCCGAAGGACTCGCTTGGCGAAACGGCCTTTAACATGCTGATGGATCGCATTGTCAGCAAGCGCGAAGAGTCACAGTCAATTGAGGTGCACCCGCGCCTGATTGAGCGTCGTTCTGTGGCCGACGGTCCGTATCGCGACTACCGCCGTTAATCGCGTTCTGCGAGCGCCCTATACGGGCGTTCGCAGCCACTCCTCGTTCAGCGTCTCACTATCCCCCAGGTACTCCAGCAGCCAGCTTAATGCCGGTGACGCTTCACTTTGCTGCCACGTGAGGCAACAGGCGGCATCCGGGAACGGGTTCTCCAGCGTCAGTGCGACCCACTCTCCGCTCTCCAGCCATGGCTGAGCCAGATGCCCCGGCACCATCGCCGCACATAAGCCGGCGGAAATACAGGTTTCTGACGACGCCCAATCCGGCACCACCACGCGTTTTTGGTTATCCAGCAGCCAGGTCGTACGCTTAGGCAGCGAACGCGAAGTATCCTCGCGCACCAGTGACGGCCAGTTGCGCAGCACATCATCGCTGAGCGGCCCATCCAGACGCGCCAGCGGATGTGCGCTGGACACCACGCAGTGCCAGTTGAGCATTCCCATATCCCTAAAAGCAAAGCGCCCCCCGACCGGAATCGCCTGCGTGGCGCCAATCGCCAGCTCGACGCGGCCGTCCGCCAGCGCATCCCATACGCCGTTAAAGACTTCCTGGTAAACAATCAGCTCAACGTCGCTAAAGTGACGGTAAAAATCGACGATCAGCTGGCGCGTACGCTGTGGCTTAACAATATTATCAACGGCAATCGCCAACTGGCCACGCCAGCCGTTGGCAATCTGCTGGCACTGCTGGCGGGTGATCTGCATTTTTTTGATAACAGACCGCCCTTCTTTCAGGAACCATGCCCCGGCAGGCGTTAATTCCACGTCGCGATGACGGCGTTCAAACAGCGGTACAGCCAGCCACTCTTCCAGCTGTCGTACCGTATAGCTTACCGCAGAAGGCACACGATGCAGTTCCTGCGCGGCGGCGCTAAAGCTACCGTTACGCGCTACCGCATCAACGACTTCAAGAGAATATTCAGACCACATTTTCTGCCTGCAAAAAATTTGAATCCATGACTCAAATATTAGCGTTTCACAACCCTGAATGCACTCTCTACACTCGGCGGCAAGGTTAATATCAGATAATAAAGGGCAATTTATGCAACCTGGGAAAGGATTTTTAGTCTGGCTCGCGGGGCTGAGCGTGCTGGGTTTTCTGGCCACCGACATGTACCTGCCTGCTTTTGCTGCCATTCAGCAAGACCTGCAAACGCCGGCCTCGGCGGTCAGCGCCAGCCTGAGTTTGTTCCTGGCCGGCTTCGCCGTCGCGCAGCTGCTGTGGGGGCCGCTGTCTGACCGCTATGGCCGCAAACCCATTCTGCTGGCGGGCTTAACCATTTTCGCCGTGGGCTGTCTGGGGATGCTGTGGGTCCGTGACGGCACTACCCTGCTGGTGCTGCGCTTTGTGCAGGCGGTCGGTGTATGCGCCGCAGCCGTTACCTGGCAGGCAATGGTCACCGACTACTATCCGGCCCAGCGTACTAACCGCATTTTCGCAACCATCATGCCGCTCGTCGGGCTGTCACCCGCGCTGGCACCGCTGCTTGGCAGCTGGCTCCTGGTCCACTTTGACTGGCAGGCCATCTTTGCGACGCTGTTTATTATCACGCTGGTGCTGATGCTGCCGGCTTTTCGTCTCAAGCCCGCGCACAAAAAGCACGCCGTCAACGGAGAAAAGCTGACGTTTATGCGCCTGCTGCGCAGTAAAGACTATCGCGGTAACGTACTTATCTACGCCGCCTGCTCCGCCAGCTTCTTTGCCTGGTTGACCGGCTCGCCGTTTATCCTGCACGAAATGGGCTATAGCCCGACCGTCATTGGCCTGAGCTATGTGCCGCAGACAATCGCGTTCCTGATTGGTGGCTACGGTTGTCGCGCCGCACTGCAAAAATGGCAGGGTTCACAGCTGCTGCCATGGCTGCTGGTCGGGTTCGCACTGAGCGTCGTGGGAACCTGGGCCGTCGGCCTGGCCCAGGGTGTGTCGCTGACCGCACTGCTGATTCCGTTCTGCGTGATGGCCACCGCTAACGGCGCTATCTATCCGATCGTCGTGGCACAGGCGCTGAAGCCGTTCCCACAGGCCACCGGTCGCGCGGCGGCGTTGCAAAATACGCTTCAGCTCGGTCTGTGCTTCCTGGCCAGCCTGGCGGTATCGACACTGATTGCGACTCCGCTGCTTACCACTACCAGCGTGATGCTGGTAACCGTAGTGCTGGCCGGTATCGGTTACGGCATGCAGCGCGCCGCCCGTCGCGCCGAACGCCAGGCTGACGCCGCTGCGTCCCACGTCTGAATATTCCTCGCATCAATACCTCCATAAATGATTAGGGCGCTAAGTTTTTTTGTTGAATCAAGGCACTTAGCGTCCTATACTGGATCGGCATCACATAATTAGTATACATTGAACTTATTATGCGGAAGCAGGACGGCTTCCCCTTAAACCACGGATTGGCTTTCGGCAAGGGGTTCTTCCCTTCCTCTGTGCTACGTCGGATAGCAGGCTCACGAATTTTTCGTGACATTTCTCACAAACCAGAAAAAAGCGTCTACGCTGTTTTAAGGTTCTGATCATCAGGTCGGGATGGAGAAGCTATGAGCTCATCGTGTATAGAAGAAGTAAGCGTACCGGATGACGACTGGTATCGTATCGTTAGCGAGCTGCTAAACCGAGCAGGCATTGAAATTAACGGCAATGCCTCCTGCGATATTCAGGTTAAAAATCCGCGTCTTTTTAAACGAGTTTTACAGGAAGGTTCGCTGGGTCTTGGCGAAAGCTATATGGACGGTTGGTGGGAATGCGATCGTCTGGATATCTTCTTCGACAAGGTACTGCGCGCCGGACTTGAAAACCAACTCCCCCATCATTTCAAAGATACGCTGCGCGTGGCCGGTGCGCGTTTGTTTAACCTCCAGAGCCGCAGACGCGCCTGGCAGGTGGGCAAAGAGCACTACGACCTCGGCAACGATCTCTTTAGCCGCATGCTCGACCCTTTCATGCAATACTCCTGCGGCTACTGGAAAGAGGCTGAAAACCTCGAGCAAGCCCAGCAGGCCAAGCTTGAGCTTATCTGCCAGAAGCTGCAGCTGGCGCCGGGAATGCGCGTGCTGGATATCGGCTGCGGATGGGGTGGCCTGGCAGCCTATATGGCGAAAAACTACGGCGTGACCGTCAAGGGCGTCACCATTTCCGCTGAACAGCAGAAGATGGCGCAGGCGCGTTGTGAAGGGCTGGACGTTGAGATTTTGCTCCAGGACTACCGCGACTTAAACGATCAGTTCGACCGCATCGTGTCCGTCGGCATGTTTGAGCACGTTGGGCCAAAAAACTACGACACCTATTTCTCCGTCGTTGACCGCAATCTCAAGCCCGATGGGTTGTTTTTACTGCACACCATTGGTTCGAAAAGAACCGACAACAATGTCGATCCGTGGATCAACAAATACATCTTTCCGAATGGCTGTTTACCGTCCGTGCGCCAGATTGCCGTCGCCAGCGAACCACACTTCGTGATGGAAGACTGGCACAACTTTGGTGCCGACTACGATACCACGCTCATGGCCTGGCATAGCCGTTTCCTCGCCAGCTGGCCGGAAATCGCCGACAACTATTCTGAACGATTCAAACGCATGTTCAGCTACTATCTTAACGCCTGTGCGGGAGCCTTCCGTGCGCGTGATATTCAGCTGTGGCAGGTTATGTTCTCCCGTGGGGTTGAACAAGGTCTGCGCGTCGCGCGGTAATCCGGCATTGACGCCTGCGCCACCCGGCGCAGGCGTTTTCCGTTATTCTGCTACCGCCTGCGCGGCAGCCTCTTTCGCGGCCATCACGCGTTCAACGGTATCCACTACCGCCTGCGTTTGCGGATCGATCTCGATATTCACGCGGTCACCCAGACGTTTTTTACCCAGCGTCGTGCGCTCCAGCGTCTCTGGAATCAGGTGCACGCAAAAACGCGTCGCCGTGACTTCACCTACCGTCAGGCTAATACCGTCGATGCCGATAAATCCTTTGTAGAGGATATATTTCATCAGCGACGGGTCCTGGATTTTAAACCAAATCTGTTTGTTGTTTTCAGACGTCAGAATTTTAGCCACTTCCGCAGTGGTCATAATATGACCCGACATCAAATGGCCGCCAATTTCGTCGCTGAACTTCGCCGCGCGCTCAACGTTAACGACGTCACCAACCTTCACATCGCCAAGGTTGGTAATACGCAGCGTCTCTTTCATCAGATCGAAGCTAATCTGGTCGCCGTTGATTTCCGTGACCGTTAAGCAACAGCCGTTGTGTGCAACCGAAGCCCCGGTTTCCAACCCGGCCAGCATAGATTCTGGCAGCGCTACTACGTGGGTGCGGAAGTTCGGTTTCTCATCAATAGACACGATTTTTGCCGTGCCCTGCACAATACCCGTGAACATATCGTCAACTCCTATTAATCATCGTGCCGGCATCGCTACCGGTTCATCTGCTACGCACAATAGCAGTTGATAAAACAGGTTGCCACCTTCCGCGCCGCTCCCCCCTTTTTTTGACTAGATTAATAGCAAATCCCCGCTACAATATCGGAGCAATTCCTCTATTTATTCTTCTTGCTGCCGGTTAAGGCGGCTTATCTGTCTCCCGTACACGGCGTACGGCGAGAATAAATAACAACAATACAGGTGTTCACGTGCAGAAGTACTTTAGCGAAGCGCGTCAGTTATTAGCTCTGGCTATCCCGGTTATCCTTGCGCAGGTAGCACAAACGGCCATGGGGTTCGTTGATACGGTGATGGCCGGCGGTTACAGCGCCACCGATATGGCCGCCGTGGCGATCGGCACGTCTATCTGGCTACCCGCCATTCTTTTCGGCCACGGCCTCCTGCTGGCGCTGACGCCGGTTATCGCCCAGCTTAACGGCTCCGGCCGACGCGACCGCGTCGCGCTTCAGGTTCGCCAGGGGTTCTGGCTGGCCGGTTTTGTCTCTCTGCTGATCATGGTTGTCCTGTGGAATGCGGGCCATATTATCCGCGCCATGCATAACATTGACCAGGCGCTGGCCGACAAAGCCGTTGGTTATCTGCGTGCGCTGCTGTGGGGCGCGCCGGGCTATCTCTGCTTCCAGGTAGCACGTAACCAGTGTGAAGGGCTGGCGAAAACCAAGCCCGGCATGGTCATGGGCTTTATCGGCCTGCTGGTGAACATTCCGGTGAACTATATCTTTATTTACGGGCATTTTGGGATGCCGGAACTCGGCGGCGTTGGCTGCGGTGTGGCAACCGCCTCGGTTTATTGGGTGATGTTCTTCAGCATGCTGTACTACGTCCGCCACGCAGGCTCGATGCGAGATATTCGTCACCACGCGCGTTTTAGCGGCCCGGACCTCACCATTCTGAAGCGGCTGACCACGCTGGGGCTGCCGATTGCGCTGGCGCTGTTCTTCGAAGTGACGCTGTTCGCGGTTGTCGCACTGCTGGTCTCTCCGCTGGGGATCGTGGATGTCGCTGGCCATCAGATTGCGCTCAACTTCAGCTCGCTGATGTTCGTTCTGCCGATGTCGCTGGCGGCAGCGGTGACGATTCGCGTAGGCTTCCGTCTGGGCCAGGGTTCAACGCCCGACGCACAGGTTTCTGCCCGCACCGGCCTGGGCGTCGGCGTATGCATGGCCGTCTGTACGGCAGTATTCACGACGCTGATGCGGACCCATATCGCCCTGCTCTATAACGATAACCCGGAAGTGGTGACGCTGGCGGCACAGCTGATGCTGCTGGCAGCGCTGTATCAAATCTCCGACTCCATTCAGGTGATTGGCAGCGGAATTTTGCGCGGTTATAAAGATACTCGCTCCATCTTCTTTATCACCTTTATTGCCTACTGGGTGCTGGGCCTGCCGTGCGGCTATGTGCTCGCGCTGACCGATCTGGTGGTTGAGCGCATGGGTCCGGCGGGTTTCTGGTGGGGCTTCATTATTGGTCTGACCTCGGCCGCAATCATGATGATGCTCAGAATGCGTTTCCTTCAGCGTCAGCCTGCGGCGGTTATTTTACAACGCGCGGCACGCTAATTGCCCCGCCCGCGCCGCCGTGAACCCACGCGGCGCGGGCCGTACCTTAGTGGTGCAGCATCTCTTCTACAACCTGCTTGCTGGTGAGCTGGTACGGATAGTACGTCGGCCAGTTATCCATCTCAGCCAGCAGCGCTTCCTGCGACTGGTTGCCCATAAAGATATGGAAATGTGCGGATTTACGCGGCGCGATCGTGTGATCGCTGAACTGCACGTATTTCGGCGCAGCGCTTTTGGCATCCTGACACTCAAACAAATAGCGCACCCCTTTTTTGCCTGACGCGTAGGTTAACACCTTGTGCCCGGCATAGCGGTACTGGCAGGCGCTGACCTTGTCACCTACGTGAAACTCCATGACGCCGTTTTCAATGCCAATCATGTTCACGTCCGTCGCGTAACCTTTACGGTAATACTCTTTAATCTGCGCGAACGTTTTGCTGTGGTCTTTTTGCGCTTTCTGGCGGAAAACCGGATCGAGCTCGCCGGACAGCAGCAGCGCATTCACCGACTCCCACACGCCGTCCCAGTCCTCAAGCGGGCGATCCTTCACGTCGCTGACGTCAAAAATGCCTTCTGCTGCCTTCTGCTCTTTTTCCGACAACGGCTTGCCGTGATCGTGATGTCCATGGGCCCATGTTTGCCCGCTCATCAGCAGCGCGCCCATCGCTAGCGCCATTTTTCCCAGATGCTTCACTCGCCTCTTCCTTCTGTGATATTGATAGGGTGCAAAACGTTATAACATTACATTTCCATTTTCAACCATCGATGACAAAAATGGCCGGCAGCGGCAGGAGTGATAAAAAGCGTCAAAAGTGGGGGGAATAAAAGCCAGCGAGATCAACGTATTTTGTAAAGCGAAGAAAAATGCGTCAGAGATGGGCAAAAGTTCTCCAGTCGCGTGAAATCACACATTTTCCACTTGCCACAGCCCGGCGCTGCCGCTAATATTCGTCCCCGTTGCCGCAAGCAACAATGCGTTCGTAGCTCAGTTGGTTAGAGCACCACCTTGACATGGTGGGGGTCGTTGGTTCGAGTCCAATCGAACGCACCATTATGCGTTTATAGCTCAGTTGGTTAGAGCACCACCTTGACATGGTGGGGGTCGTTGGTTCGAGTCCAATTAAACGCACCATAACGCGTTCGTAGCTCAGTTGGTTAGAGCACCACCTTGACATGGTGGGGGTCGTTGGTTCGAGTCCAATCGAACGCACCATATCCTCTCGATATGGCGCCTCTCTCTTCTCTTATGTATCACATCATCACGGCAGCTTGGTTAAGCGCTGTACGCTGATGCCGTCCAGCTTTCCATCCAGCGTTGCCAGAAAATCATCATGGTACGGCATTGCGACGTGCTTTTTCAGATCATCCTCTGATTTCCAGCGCTCGATAAACACGAACGATACCCTGCCCTCGTTCGCCAGCTCACGCACGTCGGGAATGGCCTTACTTTCATGAAGATCGTACTGCAGGCACCCCGCCTCCTGGTGCGTCAGCGGTACCATGGCCTGCGCGGCTTGTCTGATGGTGTCGATATATTCCGGACGGGGGGTGAGAGTGGCAACAATCTTGACTTCGCTCATGTGAGATCCTTCGTGCATTAATGACTACCCCGAGCGGCTTCACGCGGAAACCACCCGGGGACCTGAATTATTCAGGCTAGCAACGGAGTCTCATTTTCGCCAACCCTCGGCCAGCGAACGGCGATTACTTCACCAGCGTTTGTTTTTTCTCAACGTCTTTCAGGCCACCCTCATTGATGGCGTTCTTGTAGCCCATTTTTTGCAGCAGCGTTTCTGCTTTACCCGACTGGTTGCCGGTATTACAGTACAGGTACAGCGTATCGTTTTTGTCCTGCGTCACTTCGCCAATTCGCGCCGCCAGCTGCTTAAGCGGAATATTCACCGCGCCCTGAACATGCGTTTCCTGATACTGTTCTGGCGTGCGTACATCAATCCAATGCTCAGCGGCCCAGGTCGCGGTAGAGGCCAGCATAACGGTACCGGCAAGCAGGATTTTTTTAAGCAGTCGAAGCTGTTTAGACATGATATTTCCTCAAATTAAACGTCACGTCAGATTATAGCCCTCTGATTTATAGGGGATAGCCATCATTCGCGGTAAAAAGGTGACCTGAGTCATGTATCATGACCATTCAGCTCCATGCAAGCCTAGGGCAGCTTTGCGTATTCGTCGTCACTCACCGCTTCAAGCCACTCATTTGAGGCTCCCGGCGCCGAGACTTCAACCGCGATATGGGCAAACCAACTATCGTGCGCCGCGCCGTGCCAGTGTTTGGTACCGGCAGGAATATTCACCACATCGCCCGCCTTCAGCTCACGTGCCGCTTCACCCCACGCCTGATACCAGCCCCGCCCACCGGTCACCAGCAAAATCTGCCCACCCTGATGATGAATGTGCCAGAAGTTACGACAGCCGGGTTCAAACGCTACGTTGCCAATCGTCACTCCCTCACGGGACAGCATGGTCAGGTAGCTGGTTCCGGTGAAATATTGCGCGTAGGCTTCATTTTTTTCACCGCGCGGGAAGGCGCTATTACCATCAAACGGTGTGTTCATCACTGCTCCTGTTGATTAAGAAATTGTTCAAGCACCGCACGCGCGTTTTCAGCCATGGCGGGCAAACATTTTTCTGCCAGTACCGCGATAAACGTCCGCAGTTGCTCCACCGTAATGCCATTATGACGGCTGATGGCGTAGTGACTTTTCAGCTGACTTTCCGCCCCTTGAATGGCCGCCAGCGCCGCGATAGTCGCCAGTTCGCGAGTAGGCCAGTCCAGCACATCGCGCTGGAAGATATCGCCAAACAGATGCGCCTTCAGATAAACGTCTATTGCGGGTGCAAAGTCGAACAGCGGCCCGCTAACCGGCTGCCCGACCAGCCGGGTCTGATTATCCGTTCCCGCAACAAGGCTGTTCCAGCCCTCCGGCGGCAGCGTGGCGCTTTTGCCCTCGTCGTCCACCTTCCCCTGCCGTTTGCGCGCGTCCACAACCGACATAAAACAGCCCAATGCATTCAGGCTGCGTGGAAAACCGCAATAGGCGTAGAGCTGAACCAGCACGTCTTTAATTTCATTAATCGTTAAGCCTGCATCAAGCCCTGCATTTAGCGCCTGATCGAGTTTGTCCATCGCGCCGCAGGCGGTAAATGCTGCAATCGGGATTAGCGCCTGCTGGCGAGCGTTCAGTAAGGTGTGCATGTTATGGTCTCCGAAACGGAGCCGTCGCCCCGTCTGAATGTGTGGATGCGAGAATTATAGCGAGCGACAACGATGGCGATTAGCGGGGTAAATCAGAACTGGCCTATGAATAAATTTCATCAATCATGCGGGACGGCAGGAGGGTGAAAAACGAACAGCGCATAACATCAAGCCCAGGCCCTCAGATACCAATAAAAACGGGCCATTCGGCCCGCTAATGATTAACACACTTCCAGCGCCCGCGTACGGGCCCTCTCAGCCTGCTTTCGGTAATGTTCATACCTTGCACAAAACCAGGCTTTCTGCTGCGCGTTCATGTTGCCCGTTACGGCGCTGATGTCGATGGGATGGCCCAACGCGTGCATATGAGCAAAGCTGCGGGCCAAAAAATCAAAATTGGTTAATGCCTGTGGGTCCTGTTTCTGCATTGCATATCCCTCCGAACTGGTTCATTTTTTAAGGTTATATGCTTTCCTGTTTCCAGTATTCGCCTGTTATCGATATCACTTTGAACAATGCGTGCGCATTCCAGTCGCGCTACGTCACATTTTGACCAAGAGTTCGGCAAAAGAGACGGTTCGTGCTGAATAGACGGTCGGCGGCTGTCTGAGTGGGTACATCAATCAACATTTTTGCAATATACTGTGACAAGTGTAGAACAGAGTGAGTACATGACGAATGGAAATTGATCTCGACAATCTGGTTTTTGATGGATTAGACGAAGCGCAGGAACGTAATGCGGAGCGTCTGGACGATGCGGATAAGAAAGCGCAGGCGATCATCGCCGATGACGACTGCGGCGACGCCTGCAAAATCTAATAAAAAACCGGCACCCCGTGCCGGTTTTTTATTATCCCTCTCGCTGCATTCGTCGCATCGCGCAGTGGTAGGCACCATTGCGAACCGAACGCCGCAGGATGGCGGCAATCAAACGCACACCGCCGCGTACCGCACGCCGTTCGATCGGGCTCAGCCGTAAATCCAGCATGTCTTGCGCCCAGCCGGGCAGCAGATCGATTCCTGCCTTGATGAAAATCACCCCGGCGGGCTGCGCCAACCGGCCGGGCAGTCGCGTCGTTATGAGCACCCTCGCCACCTCACGCGTCCGTTCGTCGCAGCGCAGCTGTGGGCGCATTTGCGCCAGATAGTCCGCCACCGCGTCCGGCGTCTTCGGCACGTTTCGCGCGCCCAGCCGCTCGGCGATGCTGGCCGATTCAATAAAATACTGGGCCTGTTGCGCAGGACTCACCACCGTACGCCGATAGCGCAGGTGCGAGGCCATAAACGAACGGCATTCCGCAACGTGCACCCAGGTCAGTAAGTCCGGGTCGTTAGCCGCATACGGCGTACCATCGTTATCTACGCCGTTAATTCGCGCGTGAATCGCGTTGACTTTGGCAATCAATCGCTCGGCGTCTGGCTCGGTCGCAAACGTAGTTGCGGAAATGAACTGGCTGGTACGCCGCAGGCGACCGAAAATATCGTCACGAAATGACGAATGATCCCAGACGCCTGCCAGCGCCAAGGGGTGCAGCATTTGCAGCAGCAACGCGCTGATGCCACCGCACAGCATGGAGGTAAAATCGCCGTGCACCGGCCAGATGGCCGACTGCGGGCCAAACAGTCCCGGATCGCCGATAGGATGCTCGAAGTCTATTTCTTTCAACGCCATCCCCGTCAGGCCCAGTACCTGCTGCTCAATACGCTGACGTAGCCACTCCATTGCCCCCTCCCCGCACGTTAGATTTGACGCGCGTTATCAAGCCACGCGTACACCGCCGCCAGATCCTGCTCGGCCAGCCCGCCCTGCGCTGCGTTCTCCCACAGTGTGGCAATATCGCTCATCATCGGCATCGTGCCTTGCGGCGCGTTTGCCAGCGCCAGACGCGCATCCTTCAGCGCATGCTGTAGCTGCATCTGCGGGGTATAGTCGTTCTCGCGGATCATCGCCAGCTTCCCTTTCACGTACGGTGCTGCCAGCGGGCCGCCTTCCAGCGTTTCCCAAAGCTTGTCCGCCGTGAAGCCAAACTGTTTTGCCAGCTGCATGCTTTCCGCCACGCCCTGCATCATGGCAATCAGCCAGGCGTTGATCACCAGCTTCATTTTCTGGCTGTTTCCCACCTCACCGTACCACTGTGTCCCGCGAGAAATCGCGTCAAACACCTGCTGCGCCGCCTCGGCGCGGGTGCGATCGCCGCTGGCCATCACCAGGATCTGCGCATTTTCAGCCGGGGCTTTAGTACCGGATACCGGCGCATCGAGATAGAGCATATCCGGGCGCAGCGCGTGAAGCTGCGCGACCGCATTCGCGGTTTCCTGAATCCCGATAGTCCCCATCTGGCAGAAAGTCGCCCCCTGCTGGCAGGACGGGGCTACGGCGCGGATCAGCGACTGCGTCGCATCGCCGTCGGTCAGCATGGCGATAACTACCTGCGCATCGGCGACCGCCAGCGCGGGGTCATTACACAGCTGTAACCCCGCGTGCTCGAGGTCCTCGCCACGGCCTGGCGTGCGGTTCCAGCCGTATACCGTGAAGCCTTTTTTTAGCAGATTGGCCGCAAATGCGTGCCCCATTGCGCCCAATCCCAGAACCGCTACCGCGGGCAGTGCCTTCATTTCTCTCTCCTCACATGCTCGGTCGTTTTTTGTAGCCTGATGATTTTCCGGTCATAATGCAACCGGTTAGTCCATCATAGTGTCCGCCGTTGAGGTCTGGCATTAGCGAGGGTTGCGCTATTCGCTTTTTCGCCCACCGGATTTGCCGATGGCTTTGTGAAGATCGTTAATGCGTTTCATGGAGCGTAGCGTGCGCTGCGAAGCCGTCGACGCGACCGACAGCACCAGCATCTCCAGGCACACCATCACCGTCCCGTGCAACGGCACACGGCCGTTTTCACCACGTGGAACATGGATGACCACCTGAGACATTTCGCTAAACCGCGAGTCGGTTGCCTGGGTCAACAAAATCGTCGGAATACCCAAACGTGCGGCCTCGCGCAGGGTCGTCAGCCCTTCACGGTGCGGAGACTTTTGCCCCATCATAATCAGCACATCGCCACGCTGGAGTGAAATTAACTGTTCAGCCAGGCTAAATCCGGTGCGATTAAGGACATACGACGGCAGGCCGATACGGTTGAACATTCGCGCGGTATAGTCGGTGAGAATACCCGATGCCCCAATGCCAAACAGCGCAACCTGACGGGCGTCGCTCAGCAGCGCGACGGCGCGAGCGATAGCCGCACGGTTATCCGGTGTGGCCAGTACTTCACAGGCGCGCAGGTGTCCTTCCAGGACAAAATCAATGCTGGCGCTGACGTCGCTGGTTAGCGTCGCCACGGTAGAGGCCATTTTTTCTGATGACGTGATGGTCGGGCCAAACCAGTGCTGCATCGTTTGCTTAAGGTCACGTAGCCCGGCGAAGCCTAGCGCCTGAATGGCGCGCACCACCGTCGCATCTGAGGTTTGCGTCGCCGCTGCAATCTCCATTGCCGTGTGGTCAAGCACCGCTTCGCGGTTATCGTCAATCCAGTGCGCCACGGCTAATAGCCGTGGCGACAGCTGTGCCGCCCGGTTGCGCAGGCGCTCGCCGAACAAATCTACTCGTTTTTTTTCCTTACGCTGCACGCTCTGGCTCATTTGCCCTCCGAGGCAAGCGGTCTTCCGGCAATCTGGGACTGCACCTGCGCCACCAGCAGGCTCAACGCCGCATACGAGTTGGAGATAACTTCATCGCGCGGCAGCAGGACATAGTGCCCGGTACGGCAGGCGCGCATAAAATCGCACCAGCCCGGCATCACTTTTTCCATCTCATTGAGCTCATCCTGCGGTTTACCGCCGGTGTCGGAGCGCCAGGTGGCAAAGACAAAATCCGCGTCCAGATCCGGCAGTTGTTCAGCGCTAACGTCGATTCGCTGTCCGTCGGGAATGCGTTCGATCAACGGCGGGAAACGAAAGCCGGCATCGCGCAGGACGCGGCCCAGTGAGTGGTATGAATGATGTACGGTCACTTTGCCATTATTGGCTTGAATGACCGATACGCTGATATTTTGCGTATCCACGGTCTGCTTGAGCTGCGCAATCTGCGTCTGATAGCGGTGGTCAAGCACCGCCAGCCGCGCCTGAGTGCCGGTAAGCTGCGCCAGTTTGCTGTAGATTCGCGGCGCACTGCCCAATAAATGGTCAATACTGACCGTGGGGGCAATTTTTGCCAACTGCTCTATCGGCACATTGCGGTTAGGCTCGGTAATAATCAGGTCAGGCTTTGCCGCCGCCACGGCCTCAAGATCGATATCAGCGGTGCCAATGAACGCGATGTCGCTATTCTCAAAATCCACGCCGGTGAGTTCGGCGCTGGCGCGCAGATAATGGCTACCGTCCGGCCGCGTACGCCCGTGGCTGGCAACCGGCGGCACGCCGAGTTCAATCAGCGGAATGGTAATATCGAGATCGTGCATCGATACAATGCGTTTCGGGTGCTCAGGCACCTGCACCACCCGCCCCAGATCGTCAGTAAATGCCTGCGTTTGCGCGCCAGCAACGGCGCTTATCAGCCACAAAATGGGCAATAACCCTCGAATGGTCATGGATCCTCACAAAGCGTCGCGGCGACGCCACAGCAGTAAAATAAAGAACGGACAGCCGATCAGGGAAATAATGATCCCCGCCGGAATTTGCAGCGGCGCAAACGCCAGGCGCCCAAGGGTATCGGTGAGCAACACCAGCAGTGCGCCAATCAGCGCACTGCCGGAAAGCAGCGCAACCTGCCCCCCGCGCAGTAAGAAGCGCGCCATATGCGGCGCCATCAGTCCGACAAATCCCAGGCTACCGACGCAGGATACGCTCGCCGCCGTCAGCAGCACCGGCGCGAAAAAGCGCAGCAGGGTCAGGCGCGAAAGGCGCACGCCCAGACTGCTGGCAACCGAATTGCCCAGCATCGCCACATCTGCAGCCCGCGCAGTCAGATACAGAATCACGACCGCAGGCAACGCCCACGCGACGGCCACAGCAAGCAGCGGCCAGGTCGCGGCGTGCAGGCTGCCGGCAAGCCAGGTCATCGCCGTCTGGACATCACGTATATCTGCGGTGGTGACAAACAGCCCCATCGCCGCCGACAGCGCCCATGACACGCCAATACCAATCAAAATAAAGCGCGGCCGTGAAAGATCCCGCGCCAGCACAATCACCAGCAGCGCCACCAGGACACCACCGACCATCCCCACCAACGGCCGCCAGGCCAGGCTTAGCGACGGGAAAACGAGGATCAGCGTCAGCACCACAACGCTGGTGCCTTCTTTCACGCCGATAAGCCCAGGGTCGGCCAGACCGTTACGGGTCATCGACTGCATCGCAGCGCCGGCCAGCCCCAGCATACCGCCGCAGAAAATCGCCATCAGCAGGCGCGGCAGGCGGATATCCCGCACGATATAAAGCTGCTGAGCGTTAAGCGACTGGGGATAAAACAACGCTCGCCCTATGTCGCTGGTAGGGATCGGTAACGAACCGCGCGTTACCCCATAGAGCAACAACAGCGCAATCATCACCGCCAGCAGTGCGCTAATTTTTAATAGCCTTGGGCGTAACAAAACCCGCCAGGGGCCTAGCGTCAACGGGCGGAAGCCCGCTTTGGTCACCGCGCGCGTCATTTGAAATACCTCACGGCAATAGCGATAAACACCGGAGCCCCGATCAATGCGGTCATCACCCCCGTGGCGAGCTCCTGCGGGGCCAGCAGCCAGCGGGCAAGAATATCGGCCAGCAGCAGCAGCAGCGCGCCGGTCGGTAGCGCCAGCAACAGCCCAACGCGCACATCCTGCCCGGCCCAGCGACGAATCACATGTGGCACAACCAGCCCAATAAATCCGATCGGCCCGGCGATTGACACCGATGCGCCGCACAGCAGCGCAATCGCCACGACGCCCAGTAGCCGGGTCCGCGCCACCGACACGCCCAGCCCGCTGGCAACGCGGTCGCCCAACGCCAGAATATTCAGCCGCGGCGTCAGGCACGCCGCCATCAGCACACCCAATAGTGCCGGGAGGCAGGCCAGCTGTAGCGAGGGAAAATTCATACCGGCTAAATCACCGGCGAGCCAGGTGCGCATCGCCTGGAGCGTCTGCTCATCCAGGATCAAAATAGAGGCCGTTATCGCTGAAGCAAACGCCGATAGCGCCACGCCGCAGAGGGTTATTTTCATGGCCGTCGCCCCCGCGCGTCCGGCGCAGGCCAGCAGCATGACCAGACCAAACAGGGCCGCCGCCCCGCCCGCTGCTGCCAGCGGGCGGCTGATACCCCAGTCGCTAAACGACACCCCTGCCGCCGAGCAGGCCACCACCGCCAGCGTGGCACCGGCGTTCAGGCCGAGGATATGCGGCTCACCTAAAGGATTGCGAATAACGGTTTGTAGCAACAGACCCGCCGCGCCAAGCGACGCGCCGGTGAGCAGCGCCGCCAGCAGTCGGGTTAATCGCAGGCTGACAATAATGCGATGGTCAAAATTACGCGGATCGTAGTGGAATAAGGCCTCCACCACGACGCGCGGCGCAATCATCCGCGCGCCAAGGCCAAGATGGATAATCGCCGCCGCGCACAACAGCGCACCAAGCAGCATCAATGCCGAGAACGGACGGAAAGAACGCGGTCGCGCCAGCATGCTTTGCTCCGACATCAGGACAACGCCGAACGCGCGCAAAACGGCATAAACAACGGTTTGCCGGTCTGCGGGTTATGCAACATCTGCACGTCAACGTCGAACACCTGTTTGATCAGCGTCGGCGTGCACGTTTGCTGCTCATCAATCACGCCCGCAATACGCCCCTGCTTCATAAACACCAGCGTATCGGCATAGTTAACGGCAAAATTGAGATCGTGCAGTACGGTAATGACCGTGCGCCCATGTTCGCGGGTCAGTTGCTGAAGGAGTTCAAGGATCTCCACCTGGTAGCGCAGATCGAGCCAGGTGGTTGGCTCATCCAGTAAAATGGTAGGGGTTTGCTGCGCCAGGGCCATAGCAATCCAGCAGCGCTGACGCTGGCCGCCGGAAAGACTGTCTACCGCCAGATGCGCATATTCCAGCGTCCCGGTCAGCCGAAGCGCCTCTTCCACCGCCAGCTCGTCCTGCTCTGACCACTGACGAATCAGCCCCTGCCAGGGATAGCGGCCACGCGACACCAGTTCAAATACCGTCAAACCTTCCGGGGTCAGCGGCGACTGCGGCAGCAGCCCCAACTGGCGTGCGACCTGCTTTGTCGGTTGCTGATGAATATCGCGACCATCAAGACGTACACAGCCGCCCAGCGGCTTGAGCATGCGCGCAATCGTATTCAGTAAGGTGGACTTACCCGACCCGTTAGCCCCTGCCAGCACCGTCATTTTACCGACGGGCAGCGTCAGGCTGATGTTATCGACAATTCGCTGATTACCGTATCCTGCGCACAGGGATTCCAGCACAATCCCGCTTTCCTGCGGGGTATCTTGCCGCTGAGGCATATTTCGTTCTCTCCGGCCGCAACGACGTGATATCGTTTCGCACTTTAAATAAATCTCATTCTCTTTTGATCATGCAATGACGTAATGTAGTAGTCAAGCTCGCTACATTACCACTTTGCTTCATAAGGTTTTCGAGCGCCGCCGCGTTCCGCCAGACACATCATGAACAATAAAAATATAAATATTCAAATAGTTAAAACAGACCACCTCGTTACTCTCGCCCCTGAAAGCCTGCGTTACCTGTGCCTTATAAATTTATTCCTCCATGCATTTACTACTACATTTCGTCATGTTTGAATGATTCTCATTACACATCCGGAACGTTTATAACGCTTGTGAACGGATAGATTTTGCGATTCAGGGCAATGATTTTTATACAATTTGTCTGCCGTCCATCGGCAGATTTTTTATGGGAAACAGAGAGATGACACAGTTATCCCCGACGTTCACGGGAACTACCGGGCGCGCACTTTTTTCACTGCTTTTTCTGGGGGCGGTCGCGTCCCCTTCGCTGATGGCGGCGGAAGCACAGCCGCAGGGTGACGCGGCAAAAAAAGAAGAATCCATGACGGTGGTCGGCGCGACCGCGCAGGCAGATCGGGACGTGACGGACGGCTACCAGCCGCTCAGCAGCTCGACGGCCACGTTGACCTCAATGCCTATGCTCGATATTCCGCAGGTGGTGAATACCGTCAGCGATCGGGTACTGGCCGATCAGCATGCCACTTCACTCGATGAAGCGCTGTATAACGTCGCCAACGTTGTGCAAACCAATACCCTCGGCGGCACCCAGGATGCCTTCACCCGTCGCGGCTTTGGCGCAAACCGCGACGGTTCGATTATGACCAACGGTCTACGTACCGTATTGCCGCGCAGTTTTAATGCCGCGACGTCGCGTGTTGAAGTGTTGAAAGGACCCGCCTCGACGCTGTATGGCATACTCGATCCCGGCGGGCTGATTAATGTTGTCACCAAACGCCCGGAACGTACCTTTTCGGGTGATATTTCCGCCACCTCCAGCAGCTTCGGCGGCGGTACCGGACAGATTGACGTCACCGGGCCTATCGACGGTACCCGGCTGGCCTATCGCCTGATTGGTGAATACCAGAATGAAGATTACTGGCGCAGCTTTGGTCAGTCGCGTAGCAGCTTTATTGCCCCTTCCCTGACCTGGTTTGGCGATGACGCCACGGTTAACCTGTCGTGGTCCCACCGGAACTACAATACGCCTTTCGATCGCGGCACAATTTTTGACCTGAATACCGGTCAGGCGGTTAACGTACCGAGTAAAGAACGCTTCGACGAACCGTTTAACATTACCGACGGCAATTCTGACCTCGCGCAGTTGAACGCGGAGTACCGTCTCAATAGCCAATGGACCGCGCGTTTCGACTACAGCTTCAGCCAGGATATGTACAGCGACAACCAGGCGCGCGTGATGGCCTATGACGCCAAAACCGGCGACCTGACCCGCCGCGTCGACGCCACGCAGGGTTCAACCCAGCGCATGCATGCCACGCGGGCAGATTTACAAGGAAACGTGGTGATCGGTGGCTTCTATAATGAGCTGCTCACCGGCATCGCCTATGAGAATTATGACCTGCTGCGCACGGATATGATCCGCTGTAAGAATGTTAAAAAGAGCCTTAATATCTACAATCCGGTGTACGGTACGCTGGATAAATGCACCACCGTGTCGGCTGCCGACAGCGATCAGCGTATTCAGCAGGAAACCTACGCCACCTATTTACAGGACGCGTTATATCTGACGGATAAATGGATTGCGGTCGCGGGCGTGCGCTACCAGTACTACACCCAGTATGCGGGCAAAGGCCGTCCGTTCCAGGCAAATACCGACAGCCAGGATGAAAAACTGACGCCGAAATTCGGCCTGGTGTACAAACTGTCGCCGCAGGTCTCGCTATTCGGTAACGTCGCGCAGTCGTTTATGCCGCAGTCCTCTATTGCCAGCTACATTGGCGATCTGCCGCCGGAAGAAGCAACCTCCTACGAAGTCGGCGCCAAGTTCGACCTCTTCGACGGTGTAACGTCGAACGTGACCTTCTTTGATATCCACAAACGCAACGTGCTGTATACCGAAACCATCGGCGATGAAACCTACGCGAAAACCGCCGGGAAAGTCCGCTCACGGGGGATTGAAGTTGACGTTGCCGGTTCATTGACCGACAACCTGAATATTATCGGCAGCTATGGCTACACCGACGCGAAGGTTCTGGAAGATCCGGACTATGCGGGTAAGCCGCTGCCGAACGTGCCGCGCCACACCGGTTCGCTATTCCTGACCTATGACATTCACAACGTCTACGACAGCAATACCTTAACCGTAGGCGGCGGTGGTCACGCTCTGAGCCGCCGTTCCGGCACCAACGGCGCGGACTACTACTTACCGGGTTATGCCGTCGCGGACGTTTTCGCCGCGTACAAAATGAAGCTGCAATATCCGGTCACCTTGCAGGTTAACGTTAAGAACCTGTTTAACAAGACCTACTACACCTCGTCAATTGCCAGCAATAACCTGGGTAACCAGATTGGCGACCCGCGTGAAGTGCAGTTTACGGTGAAAATGTCCTTCTGATCCTGCCGCCCGGGGCCAGCGTACGTGCAGGCTTCGGGCTTTACATACTCTTTCAATCCATCGTCACTTCCCTACAGTATCCTTACGCATAATAGCCACTTTAACTTTTGGACAACATTTGTGACTTTGAGGGATTAGTGCGATGCGACACACACTGCAACTTTCACGCTGGCTGGCCGGGATTGTGCTTGCCGTCAGCGTTGCGCTGCCGGTCAGCGCCAACACCTGGCCGCTGCCGCCGCCGGGTAGCCGCCTGGTGGGTGAAAACCGCTTCCACGTCGTCGAAAACAACGGCGGTTCACTGGAAGCCATTGCGAAAAAATATAACGTCGGTTTCCTGGCGCTGCTGCAGGCCAATCCAGGCGTTGACCCTTACGTACCGCGTCCCGGCAGCGTGCTGACCATCCCACTGCAGACGCTGCTGCCGGATGTACCGCGTGAAGGCATTGTGCTTAACCTCGCCGAGCTACGGCTGTATTACTATCCGCCGGGCAGCAATACCGTCACCGTTTACCCTATTGGCATCGGTCAGCTTGGCGGCACCACGGTGACACCGACCATGGTCACCACCGTCTCCGATAAACGCGCCAATCCGACCTGGACGCCGACGGCCAACATCCGCGCACGCTACCGCGCGCAGGGCATCGAGCTGCCTGCGGTCATGCCGGCCGGGCCGGACAACCCGATGGGCCATCACGCCATTCGTCTGGCGGCCTACGGCGGTGTGTACCTGCTGCACGGCACCAATGCCGATTTCGGCATCGGTATGCGCGTGAGCTCCGGCTGTATTCGCCTGCGCGATAACGACATTAAGGCGTTGTACGATAAGGTGTCCCCGGGCACTAAAGTGAACATTATTAATACGCCGATCAAAGCGTCTATTGAGCCAAACGGCGTGCATCTGGTCGAGGTCCACCAGCCGTTGTCTGAGCATATTGATGACGATCCGAAAACGCTGCCGATTGTGCTGAATGCCAGCATGCAGGCGTTTAGCCAAAGCGCGGGTACCGATGCGGAAGTGATGAATAAAGTCATGACCGTGCGTTCCGGTATGCCGGTCGATGTGACCCGCCATCACGGCGTCACGCAGCAAAATATGTAGAAAAAACGCTGAAAAGTAAAAGGCCCTGAGCGGGATACGCTCAGGGCCTTTTTTATTGCAGTGACATAAGCATTATGAGGGTTTTAACGCTTATTTATAGATTACCGCAGTGCCGTGGAGGGAGTTCGGACCGCTAACAGAGGTGATGCGGAAAGATTTCGCACCCATTTCGTCAGCTTTCTGCGCTAATTCTTGTTCCAGGGATGCCAGGTTCGGGCCTGCGGACGCGGCAATGTTGCCGACTTTATGCTGGTCTGCCGGAGTGGATTGCACTTCAACAGCGGCAAAACTTGCAAATGACAGAGAGCTCAGTACAGCGGCGATGGCCAGGGTTTTTACGTTTTTCATGATTGTTACCTTGCAGATGAATTTTGTAGGTCAGACGTTATTAACTTAACGATCGATAAGATAATAATAATGAGATCCAGGTCACACGTCAACGTATTTTTATAACGACCGTTTATTTATTATAAATTCATATATTTTTCATACAAATATGATGAATTCGTATTTCTCGGCGGAAGCGCTAGCCCCCGTCGCAGATTATTTTTATAATGACCGTTCACTAATCACCGACTGAGGTAGGCGGCACGATGACAACTGACACGCAAGGTTGCGCGAAAAAAGGCCGTGGGCGACCTAAAGTATTCGACCGGGAAGCGGCGCTTGATAAAGCGATGACGCTATTCTGGCAGTATGGTTACGAAGCAACATCCCTCTCCGACCTTGTCGAGGCTACGGGGGCAAAGGCACCGACGCTGTACGCTGAATTTGTGAATAAAGAGGGGCTGTTCCGCGCCGTTCTCGATCACTATATCAGCCGCTTTGCATCGAAGAATGAAGCCTGTCTGTTTTGCGAAGAACAGACGCTCATTGAAGCGTTACGCAACTATTTCACCGCTGTCGCAACCTGCTTTACCAGCAAGGACACGCCGGCGGGCTGCTTTATGATTAACACGTCGGCGGCCCTGGCGGCGTCTTCTAAAGAGATCGCGAAGACTATCAAGTCACGCCACGCGGTACAGGAGCAGACGCTGAGCCAGTTCCTGCAGCTGCGGCAAGCGCGCGGGGAAATCCCGGCAGAGAAAAACGTCGCCGAACTGGCGCTGTTCCTGGGCTGTATTTTACAGGGCATGTCAATCAGCGCTCGCGAAGGGGCAAGCTTTGAAACGCTGATGCAAATTACGGAAACCACCCTGCGTCTGTGGCCGCAGATGATTACCGCATAAAAAAACGCCCCGCAGTCGGGGAGACGACGGGGCGAATCGCACACTCATGCTTTTTTAGGCTTTATTCAGTACCAGCTGGCCGTTGCTGTCCAGCGGGATCTGGCTACCAGGCTGTTTATCCATGCGGATTTTTCCCTGCTGGTCGCCGATTTTATAAGTCACATCATAGCCGAGCGTCTTCTCAGACTTGTCATACACCGTCTTACAACGCTGCTCGGTGGTGGTGTAGGTATCGTTGTTCTGCATCGCACCCTGCACCTGATTACCGGCATAGCCGCCGCCCAGCGCACCGACGACGGTGGCAACGTCTTTACCTCGCCCGCCGCCGAACTGATGACCAATGACACCGCCTGCCACCGCGCCCAGCACTGAGCCAGCGATACGATTTTCATCCTGGACCGCACGACGGTGGGTGACCGTCACGTTGCGGCACTCTTTACGCGGGTTTTTTACGGTTTCCTTGATGGGCGTAGCGGAGATCACCTGCGCATACTGCGGGCCGCGATCGAAGACATTCATACTCGCCACGGCAGCCACCCCAAGCGCGGCGGCGACGCCAATACCCATACCCGCCAACATTGATTTATTCACGGGACATCCTCCTTTGTTGCTATTGGTAACAATTGTGCAACTTAAGGTAAATGACCGCTATCAGACAAAAGCCCAAAAGCAGGATTTTCTCTGGCGAAAGAGGTGTTTGAGAGGATTCTGAAGGCCAACGAGAGGATAAACACGGGTAACGATTTGAAACCTGGAAAGCGTGGCACCATCAGGCTACGTTGGCATGCATTGCCGAATAGCGCTGTGCCAATCCGGCCTGCACGCATCAGAACATGCAGGCCGGGTGCAGAGATTAGTGCAGCTTCAGACGCGGGCGAATGACGCGGTTGATACTTCCCACCAGCATCATCAGACCGGTTTTGCAGTAACCGTGCAGCGCAATCTGGTGCATACGATACAGCGAGATATACACCATACGGGCAATACGCCCTTCTACCATCATTGAGCCGCGCATCAGGTTGCCCATCAGGCTGCCAACGGTCGAGTAGTTGGACAGTGACACCAGAGAGCCGTGATCCTTATAGGTGTACGGCTTCAGCTCTTTGCCTTTCATCTGTGCCAGAATGTTATTCAGCGCACAGGTTGCCATCTGGTGTGCAGCCTGGGCGCGCGGCGGCACAAAGCCCCCTTCAGGACGCGCGCAGGATGCGCAGTCGCCGATCGCATAGATATCCGGGTCGCGGGTGGTTTGCAGCGTCGGCTCCACCACCAGCTGATTAATGCGGTTGGTTTCCAGCCCGCCGATCTCTTTCATAAAGTCCGGCGCTTTGATGCCTGCCGCCCACACCATCAGATCGGCCTGAATATATTCGCCGTCTTTGGTGTGCAAACCGCCCTGGTCAGCGCTGGTCACCATCGTTTGGGTCAGTACGCGCACGCCCATTTTAGTCAGTTCGCTGTGCGCAGCGCCGGAAATGCGCGGCGGCAGCGCGGGCAGAATGCGTTCGCCGGCTTCCACCAGCGTGACGTTCAGCGCTTCATTGCTCAGGCCTTTATAGCCGTAGCTGTGCAGCTGTTTCACCGCGTTGTGCAGCTCAGCCGACAGCTCAACGCCGGTCGCCCCGCCGCCGACAATCGCAATGTTGACCTTGCCATTCGCGCCAAGGTTAGCCGAATATTTCAGGAACAGGTTCAGCATTTCCTGGTGGAAACGACGCGCCTGATGCGGGTTATCGAGGAAGATACAGTGCTCTTTCACGCCCGGGGTGTTGAAATCGTTCGAGGTGCTGCCCAGCGCCATCACCAGCGTGTCATACGCCAGCTTACGCTCCGGCACCAGCAGCTCGCCCTTTTCATCGCGCAGCTCGGCCAGCGTAATGGTTTTTGCTTCGCGGTTGATGTCCATCACCGAACCCAGCTGGAACTGGAAATGATGATTACGCGCATGCGCCAGATAGCTCAGCGCATCTACGCCTTCGTCAAGCGAACCGGTCGCCACTTCGTGCAGCAGCGGCTTCCACAGGTGGCTATGGTTACGGTCTACCAGCGTAATTTTCGCTTTTTTACCGCGGCCAAGTTTGTGCCCCAGCTGAGTCGCCAGTTCCAGGCCGCCAGCGCCGCCACCTACAATTACAATTTTCTTCATTGGCGTAGTCACGAGACCCCCTTAAAATTTATTAACCAATTGTTAATTAAAAGTTATAAATATAGCCTTTAATTAACAACAAGTTACTAACAAGAAACCATTCAGCTGCAATGAGAATAACATGAATGGTGCATTGGTCATACCAAAATTGATGTGTATCAAGTTTTATCGCGCAGAAGTTGAACGAACGGCGGCTAAGCCCGCAAAAAACGCCCGTGCCAGGTTAAAAATTAACAAAAAAAAGCCCCGGCGACTCGACGACGCCGGGGCTTTTCCGATCCGCGTTTAACCTAACGTTTTAAACGCTTTGATTCGCTGCAGGTGCGGCGAGATATTCTTGAACTTATGGCCCTGCTGTTCGTCCCAGATGATCTCGTAGTAATGATGCAGCATGTCAGCTGAACGCTGGCTATCCAGCGCGTCATCATGACGAGAGAGAATGGCCAGGCAACGATCGCGGTTTTTCTCACGGAAGTTATTGACGCACTTAGTGGCAATATCCACGTACTCTTCCGGGCGATCTATCTTGCCGTCCATGTTCTCGTTGGGGAACAGATTCGGGTTAAACATCACCTGACGAATATCACACAGGAAACCGATACGTTCGGCCCAATAGCCACCCAGCCCCACGCCGCAAATCAGCGGACGCTCATCGGCGTTCAGCTGCAGCATTTTGTCCACTTCTTTAAGCAGATGCTGCATGTCATGCTTCGGATGCCGCGTGCTGTAGCTAATCAACCGTACATCCGGGTCGATAAACTGCAGCTGCAGCACTTTTTCATGGTTACCAGGGCTATTCGAGTCAAAACCGTGTAAATAGATAATCATCGCGTCCTCACCACACCATTACTCCCACACCGGGAGGGTTAATGACCAGCCTTCACATCCTGCCAGCGTTCATGGAGTTGTTCCAACTGAGCGCTAACCGTTTTCCAGCGGGCGGAGTCCATCAGTTCCTGACGGCTAAATGAACCTTTATGATACAACTTCGTAACACGCTCTGCGTTGATCGGTGACAGGTTATCCAGCACGCTCACCGCACCTTTACGATTATTGCAGACGAGGATCATATCGCAACCGGCATCGAGCGACGCCTGGCCGCGCTCGGCGTAGCTCCCCATAATTGCCGCGCCTTCCATCGACAGATCGTCAGAGAAAATAACGCCGTTGAACCCCAGCTCGCCGCGCAGTACGGTTTGCAGCCAATGGGCGGAACCGCTGGCTGGACGCGGATCGACCGCATCATAAATAACGTGCGCCGGCATAATCGCGTCCAGCGCATTCTCGGTAATTAACGTCCTGAACACCGCCATATCTTTTGCACGGATGTCCGCTTCCGGACGAGGATCGTGCGGCGTCTCTTTGTGCGAGTCGGCGGTGACCGCGCCGTGGCCCGGGAAATGTTTACCGGTGGTTTTCATACCGGCACTGTGCATACCGTCAATAAAATGGCGTGCCATCGCCAGCGCCTTTTGCGGGTCTTCATGATAGGAGCGCTCGCCGATGGCGGTGCAAATGTGCCCAACGTCCAGCACCGGCGCGAAGCTGATATCAATATCCATGGCGATCATTTCGCTGGCCATCAACCAGCCCGCCTCGGCCGCCATGCGCCCCCCTTGCTCTTCGCCCAGAACGGCAGCAAAAGACTGCGCGGCCGGCAGGCGGGTGAAACCTTCACGGAAGCGCTGCACGCGGCCGCCTTCCTGATCCACGGCCACCACCAGATGGTTACGCGACGCGCTGCGAATCTGGCGTACCAGCTCACGTAGCTGCGCCGGATCGTGATAGTTACGGGTAAACAGAATTAAGCCACCCACCAGCGGGTGCGCCAGAATCTCACGTTCTTCGGCATCCAGCTCGTAGCCTTCCACATCCAACATTACTGGCCCCACACGGCCTCCTTATCATTCTTAAGCTGCTGCCAGGTTTCATTGGCCAGCGTGATAAATTGTTCGTCACCGGTCTGCTGCCAGCGACACTCGAACCAGCCCGCCATCAGCATCAGTACCCATGGTCGCCAGCGCATTGTCTGACGCCAAAGCCGTTCCGGCGGTATTCTCGCCAGCATGGCGTAGGCCAGCATCAGCTGATGACGCTGTTGATTGTCCTTCGTCCACACGGCCGCCAGCTCCAGGGCAACATCACCGTCACCGGCGTATTCCCAGTCGATCAGACGTAAACCGTCTACCGTGTGCACAATATTGCCCGCGTGGACATCCATATGCAGCGGCGCCAGCCGTAACGGGCGCGGCTCCCCCTGCTGACGCAGGCGCTGCAAACAGCGAAGCCAGCGCGGGGTTCGTCGCGACGGGCTACACTGCTGCCAGTACTGCTCAAGCAGCGGCAGCAAAGCGAGCCGCCAGCCGAATCGGCGCTGCTGGTGTAAATCATACAGGAGAGTGGCCAGCGGTCGAGGCGCCGGGAGCACGCTTTTGATCTCTCCGGCTAAAAAATCGACCGCCATCCAGCCGGGCGTATAAAAGATAGGCTTTGGCGCCAGCGTCGACGGTAGCTGACGCAGCGCATGATACTGGCGAAGGAATTCGCTTTCCGGCGCATCGGGCGCGTGATGCTGGCGTAGCACCAGCCGCCTTTCGCCGCATTGCAGAATACAGCTGCTGCCGCTCAGCCCTGAAGTTTCAGGGCTGGCGACGACGTGATAATGCGGAAATTCGCGTGACAACAGCGCGTCACGCGAGAGCTTACTGTTGCGCAACCGCACCCTTACCTGACCAGACGATTTCACCGCTTTGCACCAGCATCAGCTGCATTTGCAGCGTCGGCGCATTGACGTTGCCGGTGGCGTTGGTATACAGCACATACTGGGCGCCGACGTTGCGGGCAATCCCCATCGCTTTACTGCGCGAACCCAGGCTATCCTGCGGCGACAGGCCCAGCTGTTGTTTCGCTACCGCCAGCTGCTGCGCAGAGACCAGCGTGAACTTGCCGTTCCCCGCCAGCGCATTACGCAGCGCGGTGGTGGCTTCGCCCGCGTTCAGCGAACCGTTGGTGCGGTTGTTGACGCTATCGACCAGCAGAATGCTGCCCGCGTTAACGCCGCCGGTTTGCAGCATTTTTGCGACCAGCGGCTGCGTTGCGCCGTTCCAGTCGTAATGACGCACACGCGGCGTAGGCTGCGCTGGCGTTTCTCCGCCGTGCTCAATCGGCCCCGGCTGCTGCGGAATCGTCGGCACCGTCGGTACCGTTGGCACCGGCTGCTGCGGCTCAACAGGCTGCTGTGGCTGCTGCGGATTCGCCGTCTCTACCGGTGCAGGCTGTTGACGTACCGTACACCCGGCAAGCACGATTGCCAGCGAAGCAATCAACGCATAGCGACCCAATTTACTCATTCCTGTTTACCCCTCAGAGATAAAGATGCAGTCGGGCTTTATGCGCCCCCAAACCGTTAGCTGTCCCGTACAGGGTGACCGAGCCCATCGCGGGTATCGTCACGCTGCGCGGCGCCTCCAGCGGGTGCATTTCCAGCCCTCTGGCGTCATACCAATAAAAACGATAATGAACGGTGACCGGCTCTCGCCTTTCATTGAACAGCTTTGCACTGGCGGTGGCCTGAATGTCCGACAGCGTCAGTTCAGGCTGTTCTGCGCTGATCCCGGCGGCCAGAACGTTGGACTCCATCACCAGCGTCTGCTGTTCACCGACGGCGATTTCCGGGCGTGAATGACACCCGGATAGCAGCGCCGTAGCCAGCAAAAGAACCAGACATGCCGATTTCATAAGTTAGCCTTTATGTGCCAGCATCGGCCCCAGCGGGCGCCCGCCCAGCAGGTGCATATGAATGTGGTAAACTTCCTGACCGCCGTGACGGTTGCAGTTCATGATCAGGCGGTAGCCATCTTCGGCAATCCCTTCATCCTGCGCAATTTTGGCCGCCACCGTGACCATCCGCCCCAGCGTTTGCTCATGCTCCGCGCTAACGTCATTAGTGGTGGCAATCAGCGTATTTGGCACAATCAGAATGTGGGTTGGTGCCTGCGGAGAGATATCACGAAAAGCGGTCACCAGTTCATCCTGATACACCATGTCCGACGGGATTTCCCGACGAATAATTTTGCTGAAAATGGTTTCTTCTGCCATAACGAATTCCTTTATTATTGTCCTATGCCGTCGGTAAAAGCGTGGCCGACAAACAGGTTAGATGCCAGGATTATGAGCGAGTTACAGCCCTTCTTTCAACCGGAATAGACTTTTTCTTATCCCTGCCAGTATGTTACTTGCGCACCCACTGACCGTTAATCCCCTGCACATATTCCCCAGGCTGCGCTTTTTCAATCAGTTTTTTTCCAGCGAGCCGCGCCACGTCCTGCGGCGGCAGGTTATGACTTTGCGCAAGCTGCTGATAGCTCTCACTACGGGCCTGATTAATCTTTTTCACCAGCGCCAGCGTTTCACTGTCCTGCGCGATCGGCGCCAGATAGCCGCCCTGCGTTTCGCCTACCCGCCCCTGTGTGCGGGCGTCCGACAGCGTTAATGCCATCGCCTGCGCGCCGATCAGGCCCCCCAGCAAAACCGCGATTATACGCATTTGTCTTATCATCACCGGCCTCAGAATAGATCGCTACGCGATTTGAGCAGATCCTCAACGTCCTTATCGGCCTTGATGCGGATTTCATGCTCAATCTTGACGTTCATATTGATGGTAATCGGCTCTTTCGGCGCCGCCACCTCTATACGCGGTACACAGCCCGATAGCAATGCCGTTGCCGCGACGGCCAGCATGGCGATGGATAATTTCATTGTTGCTCCTTACATTCCTTGCCGCTACGACACGGCCCCCCGGGAAGGGTCGCGTGTTGCTCAAGCCATGACTGAAGTTTGTCGCCAAAGCGCAGGCTTCGCCACAAATCAAAAACATTCTCCTGGTGCGTATAGTTGAGCTGCACCGTACTGCGTTTTTCATCCATCACCCCGGTACCGGTAACCGTAGCCTGAAGCGATAACTGTCCCAGACTATCGAGGTTAATGCGCGTCCACGAGCGTGAGATTTCCAGGTAGCGCAGCCAGTTGATGGCGGCGCCAGCGGCGATGTTGTCCGCAGCAACCGCATCGGCAGTGTCTTTATCAAGCCGGAGGGTCATCGGGCCCGGGTTATGCAGCCAGCCGTCTTTAATAATCCACTGACTGTCGTTCAGCCACAGCGGCAGCGCGCCATCGACCGCTCCGGACATTGCAAACTGTTTCGGGTTAACCGCGCTCACCAGTTCACTGGTCGAAATATGCTGTAAACGCAGCAGCGCCGCATCATGCTGCGGCAACCGCAGCTGCTGCATCGTCACCTTGCCGCCAAGCACATCAACGCTGACGTCGCTCAGCTGCAATGGCGATGCTTCGCTCCACGGCCAGGTGCCCTGAAGGTCGGCGGTCACGTTACGTGCGGTCACCTGGTTAACAATTTCGGCGATACGCAGCGAAACCGGACGTCGCGTCCCCAACTGCCAGACGCCCGACTTCAGACGGAACGGCAGCACAAAATCAACGCCATTAATTTCGTTATCCGGCATCCACGCGCTGCCGCTGCGCAGCACGCCGTGGCCGCCTGCTTCAAAGCCTTGGCCAGCGGCGGCGGAAAAGGCGACCTGTGCGTACAGCGACCCTTCGCGTAGCTTCATTTTCCAGTCCGGCGGCACCAGCGGCTGGAATACCGTCAGCGACTGCTTGGGCCACCACGCCTGGCCGCGCAGACGCTCACCGTCCCAGCGCCCGGTTACGCGCACCGGGCCGATAGCCTGCGCCTTGAGGTCACCTTTAAACTGAAAGAATGTGGGATCGCGCCCTTCCACGCTGAAGGTTAACGCCGAGGCTGGCAGTACGCTGCCGCCGGTAAAACGGGTTTCGCTGGCGTCCAGCGCCAATGCGCCGGTAAAGGACGGATGCTGTTCATTGCGGATCCAGTGAATCGGCTGCTCCAGCTTCAGGCGCGGCTTATCAATAGTCATGGTGCCGTACTGGAGCTTATCAAAACCGGTCGATAACGTATTGAGGACAATCGCGCTGTCGCGCCACTCTCCGGTGCCGGTCACATCCCACCGAGCCTGCATCGGAGTGAAATGACCGTCGCCCCAGTAGCGCCACTGCCAGGTGCCTTTATCCGGCATAAAGTTGTCGGCCTGCCCATCAAGGTGCAGCACAAAATCCCCTGTCTGCTGCTCGTGGGCACGAAGGATCGCCTGCAGGCGGCCATCAATCCCCTGAGTGGAGATTTTCACCCCAGCCAGCGGCCAGCGCACGTCGTCAATATTGAGCGCATCAATCACTCGCCCGCGTGAACGCAGCAGTGCCCCGGGCTGGAACGCCAGCACCGGCGTCATCAGCGGGCCGCTGAGATGTGCGGGCAGTTTGGCGTAGAAAATCAGATCGCCCTGTTTGGCTTCCCCCACCAGCTGAAGCGGCATGTCGCTGTTGTCCATACTGAGCACGCCGGGCCCCACGTTCAACACCGCCACGCCTTTGCCAGCATCGCCGGAGGTGAGCACGCTAAGACGACCGCTTACCTGCGTCTTATCTACCCCCTGCTGCCAGTTTTCCAGCTTCACGCCTACGCGCCCGCTCAGCGGAATACCGGCCTGATAAGGCCAGTTCCAGCGGCCATCGCTGATGGTGAGCCGTTGTTCGGTTAAGGTCCACGGCAAATCGACCAGCGGATCGTCTTCACCGCGGGCCATCATCACCAGTTGACCTTGATTACCGTCCCAGTTGAGCTCGGCGTCAACCGGAGACGGCACCTGAGGCACCTGAAACGTCGACTCGAGATGCCCTTTGATCGGTAAGCCATCCGGCACCAGCGGCAGCGTAAATTCCCCCAGCAGCTTTACCGGCGGTTCCCCGTCAAGCAGGCTAGCGCGAAACTCGCTGACCGTCAGCGCCTGCCCGTGCAGGCGGGCACGCAGTGCGACCTGCTCGCCCTCATACGCGATGTCCTGGCGCTGCGGGGTGAGCGAAGACGTTAGCTTGCCCTGCCATTTTTGCCACGGCGAAATGCTGAGCGAATCAATCGTCAGCCAGGTGTTGGGCAGCATTGACTGCCACTCCGCCAGCGTGCGCGGCGCACCGGGCACGGCATCGTTTTGTGGCAGTTTAGTAAAGCAGAGTGAGTTGAGGTTGACCGCCGCGGCGTGCAGTCGCCAGCGGCTTGGGTGTGACAGGGTCACTTCTTTGAGCGTCGCCAGTTCGCAGTCGCCTACCAGATAGCGAAGATCGGGAATGCGTAGCGCCGAGCGGGTCAGCCGCGGGCTTTCGTTAAAGGCAATGCGCGTTCCGGCCGGAAGCCAGATGCCCACCAGCGTAGGAACCCAGTACCCCAACGTCATCACCAGCGTGAGCGGCAGCAGTACTAAAAGCAGGAGTAGCGCAATGATGGCTTTATATTTACCCTTCATGGGTGCAGTCATATCCAGATTGAAAAAGCAGTCATGCCTGGCCGCACAGCGGGCGGTCCAAAGGCGCATATTGTGTCATGTCAGACCAGATAGTGAAACCGCTGTGATGGATTAAGCGTAGCTGCTGCATAATAAAATGTGAGGAATTTCAGTTGATTCTGATTGAGATTACCTCTACGCGCCCCCATTTAAACGACCTATACTCATGCGTATATATTTACGTATCCTTAGCATTCAAAACATTTTTATATTTTGTAAGATTTTTTGAATTATGCTAACTTGACTCTAAAATCATTGGAGAAAAGTCTCATGAAAATCGCCGTTTACAGTACAAAGCAGTACGATAAAAAGTATCTGCAAAATGTTAATCAGGCATATGGATTTGGGCTTGAGTTTTTTGATTTCCTGTTAACGGAGAAAACCGCCAAAACGGCCCATGGCTGTGAAGCGGTGTGTATTTTCGTTAACGATGACGGTAGCCGTCCGGTGCTGGAAGAGTTAAAAGCCAACGGCGTGAAGTACATTGCGCTGCGCTGCGCGGGCTTCAACAACGTCGATCTCGACGCGGCGAAAGAGCTGGGGCTGCGCGTGGTGCGCGTGCCGGCCTACGACCCGGAAGCCGTTGCCGAACACGCTATCGGCCTGATGATGACCCTGAACCGCCGCATTCACCGCGCCTATCAGCGCACCCGCGATGCCAACTTCTCACTGGAAGGGCTGACCGGTTTCACCATGTTCGGTAAAACCGCTGGCGTGATCGGCACCGGGAAGATCGGCGTTGCCGCCCTGCGTATTCTCAAAGGTTTCGGCATGCGCCTGCTGGCCTTTGACCCGTACCCAAGCGCTGCCGCGCTTGAACTGGGCGTGGAGTATGTCGACCTGCCGACGCTGTTTGCCGAGTCGGACATTATTTCACTGCACTGCCCGCTGACGCCGGAGAACTACCACCTGCTGAACGCCAGCGCATTTGAAAAAATGAAGAACGGCGTGATGATTGTTAACACCAGTCGTGGCGCCCTGATTGACTCCCAGGCGGCGATTGAGGCCCTGAAAACGCAGAAAATCGGCGCGCTGGGGATGGACGTCTATGAAAATGAACGCGATCTGTTCTTTGAAGATAAGTCGAATGACGTGATTCAGGATGACGTATTCCGTCGTCTTTCCGCCTGTCACAACGTGCTGTTTACCGGCCACCAGGCGTTCCTGACTGCGGAAGCCTTGACCAGCATCTCAGAAACCACGCTGCAAAACCTGCAGCAAATCGACACCGGCGCTGATTGCCCTAACGCTATCGCCTGATGTCCACCGCTCCCCGGCAACAACGGCCGGGGAGCATTTTCGGATAAGCCCCACAGACACGCCCCGCGTTAAAGTTAGACTTCAATATATTCACCAAACCAATAATTAAGAAGAAGTACTGTGCCATGAAGAACCTGTTTTTCCTGCTGGCGGCGGCCGCCCTTCTCTCAGGCTGCGTTTACAACAGCAAAATGTCGACCAACGGCGAGAGCCTTGCGCATCATCGCTTTGTGTTAGAAAGCGTGAACGGTAAGGCGGTCAGCAGCCATAGCGCTCCACTCGAGCTGAGCTTTGGCGAAAGACAGCCGATTCTGGAGCGGATTTATATTTCAGGCAGTATGTGCAACGGTTTTTCCGGCACCGCGACGTTACATAAAGGCGAGCTGAAGGCCACCGATCTGGCGGTGACCCGAAAACTGTGCAGCGACCCACAGCTTAATTCGCTGGACGGAACGCTGAGCACCATGTTGCGCCAGGGCGCGCAGGTTGATTTAACCGAGCAGCAGCTGACCCTCGCCACGGCAGACCAGACGCTGATTTATCGCCTGGCCGATTTAGTGCATTAACGCTTAGTAATTACCGCAGGTGCCAACGGCAAGCGACTGTTCGCTGCAGCGTTTGCCGTTTGGCAGCGCGCACATACCGATACTGGAGCCGTCCAGCTGGCGCGCGGCAGAAAGTGAGCCGCCAATCATCGCGCAGTTGGCTTCACCAGTGCTGGACATCGCCGCTCTCATTCCCGGCGTAACGTGTGCGGCAGTCGCCTGCTGAACGGGCTCACTGCTGCACGCAGATAATAATAGCGCCGCACACCCCACTAAAAACGCAGCTCGCATCTCTTCTCTCCGTATTGCAAAAATAAGAACAAACCTAAGCATCATAGGCAGCGCGAGCCGCTCCGTCGAGAGACGAAGTGCGCATTTATGCGCTGTAGAAACATTTTCTGGCAATTTTGTGGCGAAAATCATTCGCCTCATTGATATCGACGCCCCCTTAGGACACAAAAGCAAAAATGATTCAGCCC
This sequence comes from Kluyvera genomosp. 2, assembly GCF_036759865.1. Classification (NCBI taxonomy): domain Bacteria; kingdom Pseudomonadati; phylum Pseudomonadota; class Gammaproteobacteria; order Enterobacterales; family Enterobacteriaceae; genus Kluyvera; species Kluyvera genomosp. 2. The sequence continues at coordinate 56,963 of NZ_JAPKIA010000007.1, read as the reverse complement.
GAGGTTTGCTAGACTTCCCTTAACATCATCCTCAAGAGCGATGTGTCAATGACGAACAATTTCCCGGTTGGCGGCGCTCCCGCGGACCACTTTTTTGCGCAATGTAAGGTGTCATAATCCATGATCACAATTGATGGTAATGGCGCGGTCGCCTCGGTGGCGTTCCGTACCAGCGAAGTCATCGCCATTTATCCGATCACGCCAAGCTCAACCATGGCTGAACAGGCTGACGCCTGGGCGGGCAACGGGCTTAAGAACGTCTGGGGCGACGTGCCGCGCGTGGTCGAGATGCAGTCGGAGGCAGGCGCGATTGCCGCCGTACACGGGGCGCTACAAACGGGTGCCCTGTCAACGTCCTTTACCTCATCGCAGGGCCTCCTGCTGATGATCCCCACGCTGTATAAGCTCGCCGGACAGCTGACGCCTTTTGTGTTGCACGTTGCAGCACGTACCGTCGCCACCCACGCGCTGTCGATTTTTGGCGACCATTCTGATGTCATGGCCGTACGCCAGACCGGCTGCGCGATGCTGTGCGCCAGCAGCGTGCAGGAAGCGCAGGACTTTGCGCTGATTGCCCATATCGCTACGCTGAAAAGCCGCGTACCGTTTATTCACTTCTTTGATGGTTTCCGCACCTCACACGAGATCAACAAGATCGTGCCGTTGGCCGACGATACGATTCGCAGCCTGTTACCGCAGGAAGACATCACCGCTCACCGCGCCCGCGCCCTCAATCCTGAACACCCGGTTATCCGCGGTACCTCGGCAAACCCGGACACTTATTTCCAGTCTCGTGAAGCCACTAACCCGTGGTATAACGCGGTTTACGACCACGTTGAGCAGGCGATGGATGATTTTGCCGATGCCACCGGCCGGCGTTACAAACCGTTCGAATACTACGGTCATCCGCAGGCTGAACGCGTCATTGTGATTATGGGGTCAGCGATTGGTACCTGCGAGGAAGTGGTAGATGAACTGCTGACCCGCGGTGAGAAGGTCGGCGTACTGAAAGTTCGCCTGTATCGCCCGTTCTCCGCAGCGCACCTTCTGCAGGCGCTACCGGAAAGCGTGCGCAGCGTGGCGGTCCTCGATCGCACTAAAGAGCCGGGGGCTCAGGCCGAACCGCTGTATCTCGACGTCATGACCGCGCTAGCGGAAGCCTTTAACCAGGGCGAGCGCGAAACGCTGCCGCGCGTGATTGGCGGCCGCTACGGGCTCTCTTCAAAAGAGTTCGGCCCGGACTGCGTGCTGTCTATTTTCAACGAATTGACGGCGGCCAAGCCGAAGCCACGCTTCACCGTCGGTATCTACGATGACGTAACCCATCTCTCCTTGCCGCAGGTAGAAAACACTTTACCGTCGCGCGCACGTCTGGAAGCGCTGTTCTACGGACTGGGCAGCGACGGCAGCGTCTCTGCGACCAAAAACAACATTAAGATTATCGGTAACTCCACGCCATGGTTTGCGCAAGGGTACTTCGTCTATGACTCCAAAAAGGCGGGCGGCCTGACGGTCTCTCACCTGCGCGTCAGCGACGAGCCGATCCGTTCTGCCTATCTGGTGGCACAGGCCGATTTTGTCGGCTGCCATCAGCTGCAGTTTATCGATAAATACCAGATGGCCGAGCGCCTGAAGCCCGGCGGTATTTTCCTGCTCAATACGCCCTACAGCGCCGATGAAGTCTGGGCGCGCTTGCCGCAGGAAGTGCAGGCCGTACTGAACCAGAAACAGGCGCGCTTCTACGTGATCAATGCGGCGAAAATCGCCCGTGAATGCGGCCTGGCGGCGCGAATTAATACCGTTATGCAGATGGCCTTCTTCCACCTCACGCAGATTCTGCCGGGCGATAGCGCGCTAATGGAGTTGCAAAACGCCATTGCCAAAAGCTACAGCAGCAAAGGCCAGGATCTGGTTGAGCGTAACTGGCAGGCGCTGGCGCTGGCCCGTGAATCGCTGTTTGAGGTTCCGCTACAACAGGTTAACGCCAGCAGCCCTAATCGCCCGCCGGTGGTCTCCGACGCCGCTCCGGACTTTGTCAAAACGGTCACCGCGGCGATGCTGGCCGGTCTTGGCGACGCGCTGCCGGTATCTGCCCTGCCGCCGGATGGTACCTGGCCTGTCGGCACCACCCGCTGGGAAAAACGCAACATTGCCGAAGAGATTCCTATCTGGAAAGAAGATCTTTGCACCCAGTGTAACCACTGCGTTGCCGCCTGCCCGCACTCGGCCATCCGCGCGAAGGTGGTGTCGCCGGAAGCCATGGATAACGCCCCGGCCTCCCTACACTCTCTCGACGTGAAGTCGCGCGACATGCGCGGTCAGAAATACGTCTTGCAGGTGGCGCCAGAGGACTGCACCGGCTGTAATCTGTGCGTTGAAGTCTGTCCGGCAAAAGACCGACAGAATCCGGATATCAAAGCCATCAACATGATGTCGCGTCTGGAACACGTAGAAGAAGAGAAAGTGAACTATGACTTCTTCCTCGAACTGCCGGAAATCGACCGCAGCAAGCTGGAGCGCATTGATATTCGTACCTCCCAGCTTATCACTCCGCTGTTTGAATACTCCGGCGCCTGCTCCGGCTGCGGCGAAACGCCGTATATCAAACTGCTGACTCAGCTATACGGCGACCGTATGCTGATTGCCAACGCCACCGGCTGTTCTTCCATTTACGGTGGTAACCTGCCTTCGACGCCGTACACCACCGATGCTAACGGCCGCGGACCGGCGTGGGCTAACTCCCTGTTTGAAGACAACGCCGAGTTTGGCCTGGGCTTCCGCTTAACGGTCGATCAACATCGTCAGCGCGTGATGCGCCTGCTGGACGGTTTTGCCGAGCATATTCCGGCAGAACTCAACGACGCGCTGCACGCGGATGCAACGCCAGAAGTGCGTCGTGAGCAGGTTGCCGCCTTACGCAGCGCGCTTAGCGGCGTAGAAGGCGCCGAAGAGCTGCTGACCGATGCGGACGCATTGGTTGAGAAATCCATCTGGCTTATTGGCGGCGACGGCTGGGCCTACGACATCGGTTTCGGCGGTCTGGACCATGTCATGAGTCTGACCGAAAACGTCAATATTCTGGTGCTTGATACCCAGTGTTATTCCAACACCGGCGGGCAAGCCTCAAAAGCGACCCCGCTCGGCGCGGTCACCAAATTTGGTGAGCACGGCAAGCGCAAGGCGCGTAAGGATTTGGGCGTCAGCATGATGATGTACGGTCATGTGTACGTGGCGCAAATTTCGCTCGGCGCACAGCTTAACCAGACGGTGAAAGCTATCCAGGAGGCAGAGTCCTACCCGGGGCCATCGATTATCATCGCCTATAGCCCATGCGAGGAGCACGGTTACGATCTGGCGCTCAGCCACGATCAGATGCGTCAGCTCACCGCGACCGGATTCTGGCCGCTGTTCCGCTTTGACCCGCGTCGTGCCGATGAAGGCAAGATTCCGCTGGCGCTGGACTCACGTCCGCCGTCAGACGCGCTGGCCGAAACGCTGATGAACGAGCAGCGTTTCCGTCGCCTGAACAGCCAGCAGCCAGAGGTGGCAGAGCAGCTGTGGAAAGACGCGGCAGAGGATCTGCAAAAACGCTACGACTTCCTTGCCATGATGGCCGGAAAAGCGGAAAAACCAGCGCCACAGGAATAACCGTTCTAAGGTCATTCTGAAACCATAAAAAAAGCCCGAATAGTTATTCGGGCTTGTCATTTAAGATAACGAATAAGAATAATGACACACGGCAACATAAATAAATCACGGAAGAATAAAGGCATATAACGGCCGCAGCTTACGTTATATATCGTTACTTGTATAATTTTAAATTTGTATATATTTTGATAAATCATTCACCAAAATTATTACCATTTCAATTGACTCACCTTCTTTAGATTTTACTTATCGCGTTACAAATATTATTTACCCTCTCGAATTTTTCTCTATTAGCATGGCCATACTTCCTGTATCGGGAAGTGCACAAATAAAAATACTAAAGGAATATACTCAATGAACAGAAAAGTACTGGCCCTCATCATTCCTGCCCTGCTCACCGCAGGCGCAGCCCATGCCGCAGAAGTTTATAATAAAGACGGCAATAAATTAGACATCTACGGCAAGGTAGATGGTCTGCATTATTTTTCTAATAATTCCGGCTCTGATGGCGATCAGAGCTATGTTCGTTTCGGTTTCAAGGGCGAAACACAAATTAACGAGATGCTGACCGGTTACGGCCAGTGGGAATACAACGTTCAGGCCAATACCGAAGAAAGCGATACGGGCAACGCGTGGACCCGTCTGGGATTCGCGGGCCTGCGCTTCGGTAATTACGGCTCATTCGACTACGGTCGTAACTATGGCGTATTGTACGACGTTGAAGGCTGGACCGACATGCTGCCAGAGTTCGGCGGCGACACTTACACCAACGCGGATAACTTTATGACTGGCCGCGCCAACGGCGTAGCGACCTATCGCAACAACGACTTCTTCGGTCTGGTCGACGGTCTGAACTTTGCTCTGCAGTATCAGGGTAAAAATGAAAACCAGGGTGGCGAAGGCGACAATAGCTATGGCACAAACAACCGTTCTGACGGCAATGTCCGTAAAGACAACGGTGACGGCTTCGGTCTGTCCACCTCTTACAATCTGGGGATGGGCGTGAGCGCTTCAGCCGCGTACGCGACTTCCGATCGTACTAACGCGCAGAAAACAGATACCACTGCCGATGGCGATAAAGCAGACGCATGGACCGTCGGTCTGAAATACGACGCCAATAACCTTTACCTTGCATCCATGTATTCAGAAACGCGTAATATGACGCCATACGGTGATGATAACGGCGTGGCCAACAAAACGCAGAACGTTGAAGTTACCGCACAATACCAGTTCGATTTTGGTCTGCGCCCGGCAATCTCTTATCTGCAATCTAAAGGTAAGGATTTATACACCGGCAACAACAATGTAAAAGCAAACGCAGTCGGCGACAAAGACCTGGTGAAATACCTGGATCTGGGCGCGACTTATTACTTTAATAAGAATATGTCCACCTACGTGGATTATAAAATCAACCTGCTTGACGGCAACGATACCTTCTATCAGGAAAACGGTATCAACACCGATAACGTTGTCGCGATGGGTCTGGTTTACCAGTTCTAAGACGATATAAGAACCCGCCGCTAATGCCGATCGGTCAGGAACGGTAGGCCGGATAAGGCGTTTTACGCCGCCATCCGGCAATCAGCGCGCAGTGTGCCGGATGCTAATCCGGCCTGCGCAAGCATGACGGTCATTGCCGGCGGGTTTTCTTTATTTACTGCACCACGCTTTCGCCGTGGATTTCCCCTTTGAATCCGGTTTTAGCAATGGCCGCTAATAGCCTCTGATTATCAAAGTTTTCGGGCACCACCACCTGCGCCTGACGCGTTTTCAGCGAAGCCTTAGCCTTAATAACGCCCTCGGTACTGCGCAAAGCCTGGTTAATGGAAATTACACACAGCGGGCAGTTCATTTCGCCAACATCAATGGTGACCAGCTTATCGGCCGCCCAGCCAAACGGCGTAAACATCAGCAGCGCCAGACAAATCGCTTTTTTCATTCCATCCACTCCCAGACCCAGGGCAAAACGTAAGGATAAGTGATTAACGCCAGCACCAGCGGCACCGCCAGCCAGTACAACCACACCAGCACCCGACGGCTTACCACGTTCACGCATACCGGCTTAGCCGACAGATGCAAGCGCCAGAACCCGCGCGCCATCAGCCCCAGAGCGACGATCACCATCGGAATCTGTAGCCACGAGGCACCGGGAATACCCACCAGCCCCGCCGCCGATATGCCAAACACCAGATACAACAGCGGCCCGATGCAGCACAGCGTTGATGCGCCGGCGGCGATCACCGCCGCCAGCAGCGTCAGCAGCCCGCCCTTAATGCTGTTCGACGCTGACATAATCGTAACTAAAGGCGGCCGGATCGTAGAAGTTCAGCGGATCGCCATCCACTTCGGCGTAAGGGTAGCCCAGATTGTTCACGTCGCCCTGCTCTGCGGCAGGTGACAGCGCGAAATCCCGCGCGTGGTTAAAGCCGACCCAGTTCATTTCCCAGTTACCAAACAGGTAATCGTTCACTGCCGTCACCGCCGGATCGCCGTTCTCTTTTTTCTCCGTCAAACGCATTTTGGTCACATCCGCCGGATCTGCGGGCATCCAGCCAAAACCAGCCAGCCAGAACATGGCGCGGCAGTGTTGACCACCGCTGATTTTGGCCACACCTTTATCGTCGGCGCTGCCGAAGGCTTTCGTCGAGTAGCCGTTCAGCTTACGGCTGGCACCTAAGCGGATGCCGAACATTTCACGCGCCGGAATGCCGACCGCGCGGCACAGCGCCACAAACACCGAGTTGATATCGGTACATTTGCCGCCCAGCTTGTTGGTTTTGAGAATTTCGCCGACGTCGCCGGTGCCGCAGCCAATCACCGCATCATCACGATGCATATGGGTGCTCACCCAGTTGTGAATCAGACGCGCCTGCTTGAGCGGCGCTTTTTCATCGGCAATAATTTTCAGCGCAGTCTCTTTCACCAGGCCATCAACCGGAATGTGCGGCGTGGCCAGCAGGAAAGGCTTGATCTCGTCGGGGATCACGGCGCCGGCGACCGGCAGCTGCCAATCGGCCAGGCGATTGTCTTTCAGCACCTCCCAGTCGCGCGTTTCAATGTCCATTTCGACTTTGATATCCAGCGCCCCGTCAGATGATGGCCAGGTCACAAACAGCACTTTCGCACCATAGCGATTATTAGCATTTAACGTCGCGCTCTGGTAATTACCGCTGAAAGAGAGGTTCAGCAGCTGCTGGAAGGCGGTATCTTCTGGGATAGGGATCCACAAATTCACCTTGCCAGAAGAACCTTGCGGGGCCTTCAGGCTATAGGTTTGCGTCATCACAAAACGGCGGTATTTGCCGGAAGAAGAGACGGCAGGCTGCGCTTTCGCTTCAGTTTTGGCAAAAACCGGACTGACCAGACCCAGCGTGGACAGGGCCGCAGCGCCTTTCAGGAAGTTACGCCTTTGCATTGTGTATCCTTCATCACCAGAAAAAGCTGGCGCTTCACCCCGCACCTGCGGAGGCTGGGCGCTATTATGCGGCCATGTATTCAGCACGACAATGGATATGAGGATGCAAACGGCATCATCGGTTAAAATCACGCCCCGCCTGCGTAATGTTATAACAACTCGAAAAAGATGAGCAAACCTGCGGATGGCTCCGATAATATTCAGCCAGCATGAAGTAAATAACGGAAAAGCACGCTCACCGAAATTCAACCCCAAGTAAATTTATTGGCACACGCTTGCGTAATTTCTCATCAATTATTGTTAATCAGCTCACCGGCAATACGCCATTAGCGCTGAAATAATATGTTAACTTAATGGCTTGTTATCAATGACGTTACCTGTAAACTGTTTCACGAGTTCGCCTGATAATGGGTTTTAAATTGCATCGTGGCAGCCGTTGATAAATCACGACTGGCGGCAATTGATTATAAAAAATAAAAATTCATGTGGTTTTATGTTACAAATGAAAAGAAAATCAACAGAAAAGCAAAATAAAGACTCATTTATTACGTCTCGTTACACAATAATCTGTCTTGGTATTCTTGGCTGCCTCGGCGTTTTACTGGTAAGGGTCGCCGATCTGCAGTTTCTGAACCACCCGATGCTGGCAAAAGAGGCGGATCAGCGCTCGCTGCGCACCGTGGTACTGCCCACCAACCGCGGTACGCTGGTCGATCGCGATGGCGAAGCATTGGCCATGAGCGTCCCGTCGCGTGACGTGGTGGTCGATCCGGTGAAAATCGTTGAGGCCAGCCCCAATTTTCGCGATGCAAAATGGCAATATCTCGCCGCAGCGCTGAATACCACCACCGATCAAATTGCGAACAAAATTTACCAGAATTCCCGGCGTCATTTTCTTTTCCTTGAGCGAAAAGTTGAGCTCGGGATTGCTAAGGATATCGCCGATCTGCATATAAAGGGCATCAGCGAAATTTATGACGACAGCCGCTTCTACCCAATGGGCGAAGCGGCAGCCCCACTAATAGGTATTGTGGGCGCCGATAATACGGGGCTCAACGGTGTTGAAAAAGGCTACGATACTATTTTACAGGGTGAGCCGGGCAAAGAAATTTATCGCAAGGATGCCAACGGCGATATTATCAGCGTTCTGGATTACGATGCTCCGAAACAGCCACCTACCGTTCAGCTCAGTATCGATAAATTCGATCAGTACACGCTGTACAGCAAACTTCGTGAAGGCGTTCTGCTGAACAAGGCCGACTCCGGCGCGGCGGTGCTGGTGAAAATCGACACCGGCGAAATCCTGGCGATGGCTTCGTATCCCTCTTACAACCCCAATAACTTTGATAACGCCACCCCATTGCAAATGCGTGACGTGGCGATTAACGACAGCTTTGAGCCCGGTTCAACGGTGAAGCCATTAGTGATCATCGAAGGCCTGGAAAGGCATATTATTCAGCCCAATACCCTGCTTGATACCACGCCCTACCGCGTCAACGGGCACCTGATCCGCGACGTGGGTCACTGGCCGCAGCTCACGCCGACCGGTATTCTGCAAAAATCGAGCGATATTGGCGTGTCGCATATTGCGCTGGCCATGCCGGCCCAGGCGCTGGTTGATACCTACCACGCTTTTGGGCTGGGTAAGCCAACCGGTCTGGGATTGACCGGCGAAAGCGTTGGCTACTTCCCGCTGCATCGCCAGCAGTGGGCCGATATCGAACGCGCCACCTTCTCCTTTGGCTATGGGCTCCGCGTGACGCCGCTGCAAATTGCACGTGAATATGCCACCCTCGGGTCATTTGGTATCTATCGCCCGCTATCCATTACCAAAGTGACTCCGCCGGTTATCGGCCAGCAGATTGCCGATCCGTCAATTGTCAAAACGGTGGTGCACATGATGGAGAGCGACGTGCTGCCCGGCGGCAGCGGCGTACGCGCAGCGGTGCCGGGATACCGTCTGGCAACCAAAACGGGGACCGCGGAAAAGCTGGGCGACAGCGGCAAATATGACGGCGGCTACGTGAACTACACCGCTGGCGTCGCGCCGGTCAGCCATCCGGAAGTGGCGCTGGTCGTCGTGGTGAATAACCCGACGGCCGGTACCCACTTCGGGGGGTCGGTAGCAGCACCAATATTTGGCAACATTATGGGGCCCGTGCTGAAAAATATGAATATTGCCCCGGACGCGCTGTTGCAGTAGCTCATACCATCAGGCTGCCGCACGGCGGCGAGCGCCCGAAACGGGCCGCTGGGGTCATAGCCAGCGGCCTTTTTTGTTATCAATGACGCAAAAAAAACCGCCCCGTTGAACGCGGAGCGGTTTTTTCAGACCTCAGCAATGATTACTTGCTGGTATCCAGTTCGTCGAAACCTTTCACCAGATCGTCAATTGCTTTCATCTGCTTCAGGAACGGTTCCAGCTTCGCCAGCGGCAGCGCGGACGGGCCGTCGCAGCGCGCATGGTCCGGATCCGGATGCGCTTCAATGAACAGACCGGCAATTCCCACCGCCATACCGGCGCGCGCCAGTTCGGTGACCTGCGCACGACGGCCGCCGCTTGCGGCGCCAAACGGGTCGCGGCACTGCAGCGAGTGGGTGACGTCGAAGATAACCGGCGAGTTGTTGGACGCTTTTTTCATTACGCTAAAGCCCAGCATATCAACGACCAGGTTGTCATAACCGAAGTTAGAACCACGGTCGCAAAGAATCACTTTGTCGTTGCCGCCTTCGATGAATTTGTCCACGATGTTACCCATCTGGCCCGGGCTAACAAACTGCGGCTTCTTCACGTTAATGACCGCGCCGGTTTTGGCCATGGCTTCCACCAGGTCAGTCTGACGAGCGAGGAACGCTGGCAGCTGAATCACGTCCACCACGTCGGCAACCGGCTGCGCCTGGCTGGCTTCGTGCACGTCAGTGATGATTTTCACGCCGAAGGTTTGCTTCAGCTCCTGGAAAATTTTCATCCCCTCTTCCAGGCCTGGGCCGCGGTAAGAGTGGATAGAGGAACGGTTGGCTTTATCAAATGAAGCTTTAAACACGTAAGGGATGCCCAGCTTCTGGGTCACGGTCACGTAGTGTTCGCAAATACGCATCGCCAGGTCGCGTGACTCCAGCACGTTCATGCCGCCAAACAGAACAAACGGCAGATCGTTTGCTACCTTGATATCACCAATGCTAACCACTTTTTCTTTCATAAGATCGCCTTGTTAGGGTATTTCCGCGATTATAACCGGGATTTTTCCCGTTTAGTGAAGAGTAATTTGTTTATGCGCGATGGTGTTAATCTGCGCACGAATCATTTCGCTGATCGGGTCTTCCGGACATTGCTCAACGAAATAGTTTAAATCGTTCAGTGCGATGTGCTCACATTCCAGCTGGGCATAAATCAGCCCGCGGTCGCGAATTTCGTAGGGATCTTCTGGGTTAAACTGCAGCAACGCCTCGCTGGTACGCAGCGCCAGCTCCATCTGCCGCTCTTCCATGAGCGCCGATTTCAGCGTGTCGAGCAGTTTACGCACCACTTCGGCGTTATCCGCTTCATCGAGATCCTCATTGAACAGCTCCGCCATCGGGCTGATGTTGCCCTTCAGCCACACGTCGAGCGTATGCTCGTCAAGCGTGTCGCCGTTAAACGGGTTGATCAGCCACAGCTCTTCGTTGTCGACGTCGGCGCGCAGCAGCAGCTGGGTCGGGAAAATCACCGGCACCACCGGAATATCCAGATGCCCGGCGATCCACAGCACAATCGCACCGAGCGCCACGGCGCTGCCCTGACGATTTTTCAGCACCTGATCCAGCCACAGCGCATCCGACAGGCGGTAGACGCCGGAGGAGTCGCCAAAGTTCCACTCGTGGTAGAACAACTCAATCAGGCGTTCCATCTGGCGCGTCAGCGTCCAGGAAGGGCTGATCTCTTCCCGCGCCAGCGCCACCAGGCACTCGAGCTGCTCGCGCACCTTCTGCGACGGGAAATCATCACGAATTAATTCGGAAATAAGGATCATGCCGTCGCACAGCGGCGCTTTATTAAATTCAAAATCAGCCAGTGACTTCATACCCTACCCCAACAGCGGAACTTTAGTGATGGCGAGTTTAACGATGATGCACAACACCATCAGCGCCAGCAAAAACGCAATAAACTTGCTCTGCTGGCTGCGCGGACGACGACGTCCAAGCGCGACAAACCCCAAAAAGATGTAAATGATAACGCCAAACAGTTTCTCCGTCAGCCATCCCCCCTCTTCGGTAAAGGGAAAATAGCGCGTCATCACCATCAGCGCGACGCCGCTGAGCAGCAGCACGCTGTCAACCGCGTGCGGTAAAATGCGCACCCAGCGCGCCTCAAACAGAGCGCTGCGGTGGTGCATCCACCAATAGCGCAGTGCGAAAAAGGAGACGGAAACTACCGCCGACGCGATGTGCAAATAGAGCACAAACTGGAAAAAACTCATGCCTGTGCCTCCGGAGCGCCAGGCCACTGCGCCAGCGTCAGACGATCGTTGTCACCATAGTCACGGCAGGTTTGCACCTGCGCATAGCCGGCTGAGGTAAAGAGCGCGCGAACCGCCGCCCCCTGCCGCCAGCCATGTTCCAGCAGCATATAGCCGCCGGGCTCCAGCCAGTCACGCCCCTGGTTAACGATATGGGCTAAATCGGCCAGACCGCTATCCCCGGCCACCAGCGCGGTTTTCGGTTCAAAGCGCACGTCGCCCTGGCTAAGATGTTCGTCCTGTTCATCAATGTACGGCGGGTTGCTGACAATCATGGCAAAACGCTGTGGGCTCAACGCGCTGAACCAATCGCTTTGCATTATCGTCACGTTCGTTATCCCAAGATGGTCCGCGTTACGCTGCGCCAGGGCCGCCGCATCGGCAATATAATCGACGGCTGTCAGCTGGCAGTCCGGCCGTTCGCTGGCCAGAGCCAGGGCCACCGCGCCGGTGCCGGTACCGAGATCGAGGATCCGGCACGGCCTCTGCGGCAGACGCGCCAGCGCCTGTTCAACCAGGCACTCGGTATCCGGGCGAGGGATCAGGGTCGCTGGAGAGACAAACAGCGGCAGCGACCAGAACTCACGGCTACCCACCAGGTGGGCAATGGGCTCGCCGTTTTGTCGCCGTGCCAGCAGCTGCGTTAGCGTTTCCGCCTGTGCCGCGCTCAGCGTCGTTTCATCAAACGCGAGAATTTGCGTGCGCGATTTACCGGTCACATGCCCTAACAGGATCTCCGCATCGCGACGCGGGCTTTCCCCACCCTGCAGCGTCGCGATAGCCTGCTGTAGCCACTCTCTCCAGGTCATCATTCCTGCTCGGACAGCGCCGCCAGCTGGTCAGCCTGGTATTCCTGCACGATAGGCTCAATCAGCATATCCAGCTTGCCTTCCATCGTTTCGTCCAGGCGGTAGAGCGTCAGGTTGATGCGGTGATCGGTCACGCGCCCCTGCGGGAAGTTGTAGGTACGGTTACGATCGCTACGATCGCCGCTGCCCAGCAGGTTGCGGCGTTCAGAGGCTTCCGCCTGCTGGCGGCGGGCAATCTCTGCCGCGCGAATACGCGAGCCCAGCACCGACATCGCTTTAGCTTTGTTTTTGTGCTGCGAACGTTCGTCCTGGCACTCCACCACAATGCCGGTCGGCAGGTGGGTAATACGGATAGCCGAGTCGGTGGTGTTAACGTGCTGACCGCCCGCGCCCGAAGAACGGAAGGTATCGATACGCAGGTCCGCCGGGTTGATATCCGGCAATTCCGCTTCCGGCACCTCTGGCAACACGGCCACGGTACAGGCGGAGGTATGAATACGCCCCTGAGATTCGGTGGCCGGAACGCGCTGTACGCGATGGCCACCGGACTCAAACTTCAGGCGACCGTAAACGCCTTCACCGCTGATTTTGGCGATCACTTCTTTGTAACCACCGTGCTCACCTTCGTTGGCGCTCATGATCTCGACACGCCAGCGGCGCGATTCAGCGTAGCGGCTGTACATGCGGAACAGGTCGCCGGCAAACAGCGCCGCTTCATCACCGCCGGTACCGGCGCGTACTTCAAGGAAAGCATTGCGTTCGTCGTCCGGATCGCGAGGCAGCAGGAGCACCTGAAGCTGTTGCTCCAGTTCTTCTTCTTTGGCTTTGGCTTCCTGCAACTCTTCCTGCGCCATTTCGCGCATTTCCGGGTCGTCGAGCATCATCTGGGCAGTTTCAATATCGTCCTGAACCTGGCGCCAGTCGGTATAACAGCGAGCCACGTCGCCCAGCTGTGCGTATTCGCGGGACAGTGCGCGGAAACGGTCCTGATCGGCAATAGTTGCTGCGTCTCCGAGCAGCGCCTGAACTTCTTCATGGCGCTCGTAGAGAGCTTCCAGTTTAGCAACAATAGAAGGCTTCATTGGCGTAAATGCACCTTGTTATAAATAGAGTTGTGCTACTCCAGCCCGAGGCTGTTGCGCAGAATATGCAGGCGTTCGTCATCCCCGTCACGGGCGGCCTGCTGAAGAGATTTGGTTGGCGCGTGGATCAGGCGGTTGGTTAACTTGCGCGCCAGATCCTGCATGATGACCTGCGGATCGCCACCCTGTTCGAGCGCGGCGATCGCTTTAGCGGTGAGTTCCTCACGCGCCGTTTCAGCCTGGGAGCGATAATCACGAATGATGTCGCTGGCGCTTTGTGCGCGTAGCCAGGCCATAAACTCACTGGTTTCCTGCTCGACGATGGTTTCAGCCTGTACCGCCGCGGCTTTACGCTGCGCAAGGTTATTCTGAATAATGTTTTGCAGGTCGTCCACGCTGTAGAGATAGGCGTTAGCGAGTTTCCCCACCTCCGGCTCTACATCGCGTGGCACGGCAATATCCACCAGCAGCATCGGCTGGTTGCGACGCGCTTTCAGCGCGCGCTCCACCATCCCTTTACCAATAATCGGCAGCGGGCTGGCGGTAGAACTGATAATGATGTCGGCCTCTTTCAGGCGTTCATCGACGTCGCTCAGCGCGATCACCTCAGCGCCGACCTCATCGGCCAGTACCTGTGCGCGTTCGCGGGTACGGTTGGCAATCACCATTTTTTTCACGTGATGTTCGCGCAGATGGCGCGCCACCAGCTCGATGGTTTCACCCGCACCCACCAACAGTACGGTGACCGACGAGAGCGATTCGAAAATCTGTCGCGCCAGGGTGCAGGCCGCAAACGCCACCGACACCGCGCTGGCGCCGATATCCGTTTCCGTGCGCACGCGCTTGGCAACAGAGAAGGATTTCTGGAACATGCGTTCCAGCTCGCTGACGTGCAGATGCCCGCGGCTGGAATCAGCAAACGCTTTTTTTACCTGCCCTAAGATTTGCGGCTCGCCCAACACCAGCGAGTCCAGCCCGCTGGCAACGCGCATCAGATGGCTGACGGCGTCGTTGTCCTGGTGCCAATAAAGGCTCTGGCGCAGTTCTTCTTCATTCAGGCCGTGGTAATCGCACAGCCAGCGGATAATCGCTTCATGCTGATTATCCTGCTCTTCTACGCTGAGATAGAGCTCGGTGCGGTTACAGGTCGACAGGACCACGCCCCCCTGTACCATTGGCTGAGCCAGCAGGCTCTCCAGCGCCTGGTCAAGCGTATCTGGCGAAAACGTGACGCGTTCTCGCAGCGCTACCGGGGCTGTTTTATGATTGATGCCAAGAGCTAAAAGGGTCATTGTGCGGGAGTAGTACCAGCGTTGATAAGGTTAGTCTGAGCGCATCATACAGGATGCGCGAGATCAATAAAAGGGAGGCTCCCCTTTTGGAGTAATAGGCAAGCTGGGTTAATTTTATGATTTAAGACAACTTGAGCGTAGACGCTGCCCACGGGCGACGCTAGCATTAAGCGTTATAATCGTAACGCACATCAAGGATTGTCATCATGGCCCTGCCTCGCCTGATTCGTTTGCTGCCTCTCGCAGCACTGGTTCTTACCGCCTGTACCGTTAATGCACCGAAAGGCCCTGGTAAAAGCCCCACCTCGCCGCAGTGGCAGCAGCACCAGCAGGAAGTGCGCCAACTGAGTCAATATCAGACGCGCGGCGCTTTCGCCTATTTGTCCGACCAGCAAAAAGTGTATGCCCGTTTCTTCTGGCAGCAAACCGGCCAGGATAACTATCGTCTGCTGCTGACCAACCCGCTGGGCAGCACCGAAATGGAACTGATTGGCCGACCGGGCTCCGCGCAGCTAACCGACAATAAAGGCCAGCGCTATACCGATACCGACGGCGAAGAAATGGTGGGCAAACTGACCGGTATGCCGATTCCGCTGAACAGCCTGCGCCAGTGGATCCTCGGCCTGCCGGGCAACGCTACCGACTATACGCTCGACGACCAGTACCGCCTGAGCGAGTTGCACTACACCGAAAACGGTAAGACCTGGAAAGTGGTCTACAGCGGCTATGACAGCAAAACCCAGCCAGCGCTGCCGTCTAACATGGAGCTGACCGAAGGCAGTCAGCGCATCAAGCTGCGCATGGATAACTGGATTGTAAGATGATGACCACCTGGCCCTCACCTGCCAAGCTCAACCTGTTTTTATACATCACCGGGCAGCGCCCTGACGGCTATCATACGTTGCAGACGCTGTTCCAGTTCCTCGACTACGGCGACACGCTGACGATTGTGCCGCGCTCGGACGGGCAGCTACGGCTGCTCACGCCGGTCAAGGGCGTGCCGAATGAAGAAAACCTGATTATTCGCGCCGCGCGGCTGTTGATGAAAACGGCGGCGGCATCGCAGCGCCTGCCAGCCGGTAGCGGTGCCGATATCAGCATTGAAAAACGTTTGCCGATGGGCGGCGGTCTCGGCGGTGGTTCATCCAACGCAGCGACCGTGCTGGTGGCGCTTAACCACCTGTGGCGATGCGGGCTGTCGGAAGACGAGCTGGCGGCTATCGGGCTGACGCTCGGTGCCGACGTGCCGGTGTTTGTTCGCGGCCATGCGGCATTTGCCGAAGGGGTTGGCGAAGTGCTCACCCCGGTTGAGGTGGCGGAAAAATGGTACCTGGTTGCCCATCCCGGGGTCAGTATCCCGACCCCGGTCATTTTTCGCGATCCGGAGCTGCCACGAAATACCCCGGTCAGGTCAATAGAAACGTTATTAAAATGTGAATTCGGCAATGATTGCGAGGTTATCGCAAGAAAACGTTTTCGCGAGGTTGATGATGTGCTTTCCTGGCTGTTAGAATACGCGCCGTCGCGCCTGACTGGAACAGGAGCCTGTGTCTTTGCTGAATTCGACACGGAACTCGCTGCCCGCCAGGTGCTTGAGCAAGCCCCGGAATGGTTGCAAGGCTTTGTGGCAAAAGGTGTTAACCTCTCGCCATTGAAGCAAGCCCTGCTCTGAATCATTCGGTTTCCGTCAGTATTGCTGACGAAAGAAGAATGGTGATGAGTACCAAGCCGGGCAAACTGAGCTCCGGTGACAACGTCACCCTGTTCCAGACGTTGCATCGCGCTCTTTAATACACCGCCTGGATGAAATCGCGCCTGGCCCGCACAGTTTTTGGCCCGTTTCATCCACCACTGGACGCATGCCTGAGGTTCTTCTCGTGCCTGATATGAAGCTTTTTGCTGGTAACGCCACCCCGGAACTAGCACAACGTATTGCCAACCGCCTGTACACTTCTCTCGGCGACGCCGCTGTAGGTCGCTTTAGCGACGGCGAAGTCAGCGTACAAATCAATGAAAACGTACGCGGTGGTGATATTTTCATCATCCAGTCCACTTGTGCCCCAACTAACGACAACCTGATGGAATTAGTCGTTATGGTTGATGCCCTGCGCCGTGCTTCCGCAGGCCGTATCACCGCCGTTATCCCTTACTTCGGTTATGCTCGCCAGGACCGTCGCGTTCGCTCTGCTCGTGTACCTATCACCGCTAAAGTTGTTGCTGACTTCCTGTCCAGCGTAGGCGTTGACCGCGTACTGACCGTAGACCTGCACGCTGAACAGATCCAGGGCTTCTTCGATGTCCCGGTGGATAACGTATTCGGTAGCCCAATCCTGCTCGAAGATATGCTGCAGCTGAACCTGGATAACCCAATCGTGGTTTCTCCGGACATCGGCGGCGTGGTTCGCGCTCGCGCTATCGCTAAGCTGCTGAACGATACCGACATGGCTATCATCGACAAACGTCGCCCGCGTGCGAACGTGTCTCAGGTTATGCATATCATCGGCGACGTTGCCGGTCGTGACTGCGTGCTGGTTGATGACATGATCGATACCGGCGGCACGCTGTGCAAAGCGGCTGAAGCGCTGAAAGAGCGTGGTGCTAAACGCGTATTCGCCTACGCAACTCACCCGATCTTCTCCGGCAACGCGGTAAACAACCTGCGTAACTCCGTCATCGACGAAGTGGTTGTCTGCGATACCATCCCGTTAAGCGATGAGATCAAAGCGCTGCCGAACGTTCGCACCCTGACCCTGTCCGGGATGCTGGCCGAAGCGATTCGTCGTATCAGCAACGAAGAATCCATCTCTGCCATGTTCGAACATTAATCGAATCTGGTTAAAAAACCCGCTGCGGCGGGTTTTTTTGTCTATAGTATTTATTTGTATGATTTATGCCAACTTCACTGCCATTCACGTGACAGATGATGCGCTCATGGATGAAACAGTATTGTGAATAAATTATTCTCCTCCGATATCATGCCTTTCCGCGCGCTGATCGACGCCTGCTGGAAAGAGAAGTACAGCTCGGCGCGCTTTATGCGCGACCTGATTGCCGGGATCACCGTCGGTATCATTGCCATTCCGCTGGCGATGGCGTTGGCTATTGGCAGCGGGGTTGCGCCACAGTACGGCCTGTATACCTCGGCCGTCGCGGGGATCGTTATCGCCCTGAGCGGTGGCTCCCGCTTTAGCGTATCCGGCCCCACCGCGGCCTTCGTGGTGATCCTCTATCCCGTTTCGCAGCAGTTTGGTCTCGCAGGCCTGCTGGTGGCGACCCTGATGTCCGGAATATTCCTGATCCTCTTTGGCCTGGCCCGCTTTGGCCGCCTGATCGAATATATTCCGCTGTCGGTGACGCTTGGCTTCACCTCGGGGATTGGTATTACCATCGGGACCATGCAGATTAAAGACTTCCTCGGTCTGCAAATGACGCACGTTCCGGAACACTACTTACAGAAGGTGGGCGCGCTGGTAATGGCGCTGCCGACCATCAACGTTGGCGATGCGGCCATTGGCATCGTCACCCTCGGCACGCTGATCCTCTGGCCACGCCTCGGCCTGCGCCTGCCGGGCCACCTGCCTGCGCTTATCGCCGGCTGCGTGGTCATGCTGTTGGTCAACCTGCTCGGCGGACACGTTGCGACCATTGGTTCCCAGTTCCACTACGTGCTGGCCGACGGCTCTCAGGGCAATGGCATTCCGCAGCTGCTGCCGCAGTTTGTGCTGCCGTGGGATCTCCCGGGCTCCAGCTTTACGCTGAGCTGGGCATCGCTGCATGCGCTGCTGCCCGCCGCATTTTCGATGGCCATGCTCGGGGCCATCGAATCGCTGCTGTGCGCGGTGGTGCTTGACGGCATGACCGGCACCAAACACAAGGCTAACAGCGAACTGGTTGGTCAGGGTCTGGGCAACATTGTCGCCCCGTTCTTCGGTGGTATTACCGCCACTGCCGCGATCGCGCGTTCCGCGGCTAACGTTCGCGCAGGTGCCACCTCACCGGTTTCCGCGGTTATTCACGCTATTCTGGTGATTCTGGCGCTGCTGATCCTCGCGCCGGTGCTGTCCTGGCTGCCGCTGTCGGCGATGGCCGCCCTGCTGCTGATGGTGGCATGGAATATGAGCGAGGCGCATAAGGTCGTGTATCTGCTGCGCAAAGCGCCAAAAGACGACATTATTGTGATGCTGATTTGCATGTCGCTGACCGTGCTGTTTGATATGGTCATCGCTATCAGCGTCGGCATCGTGCTGGCTTCGCTGTTGTTTATGCGCCGGATTGCGCGTATGACGCGTCTGTCGGCGGTTAACGTGTCGGTGCCGGATGATGTGCTGGTACTGCGCGTCATTGGCCCGCTGTTTTTTGCCGCTGCAGAAGGTTTATTCAGCGATCTGGAAACGCGCATTGCCGGTAAACGCATTGTGGTGCTGAAATGGGACGCGGTCCCGGTACTGGATGCCGGTGGCCTGGATGCCTTCCAGCGGTTTGTGAAAAAACTGCCTGAAGGCTGCGAGCTGCGGGTATCTAACCTGGAATTCCAGCCGCTGCGCACCATGGCGCGCGCGGGTATTCAGCCGATTCCTGGCCGTCTGGCATTCTTCCCAAACAAAGATGCCGCCCTGGCAGACATCCTCTGACCGTAGCCCAGCCAAGCAAAGCGCCGCCGGAAATCGCACCGTAGCCTCCCCGGCGTCGCGTGACATCACAGGCAAAAAAAATGGCTCCCTCGGGAGCCATTTTTATCGCAACGTGATTGCTTACGCTTTCAGCAACTGCTCAGCGGTGTCTTTCACGCTCCCCAGCAGAACTTTAACGTCCTCCAGGCACACCGTCGGGTTCAGCAGCGTCAGCTTCAGGCAGGTGATGCCATCCGATTCAGTCACGCCGACGTTGGCGCTCCCCGAAGCCAGCAGAACGTCACCAATACGCTGGTTCAGCAGCGCAACGAACGCCATGTCATCGCTTTCAGGACGGAAGCGGAACAGCACGCTTGCCAGCTGCGGCTCCATCACCAGCTCCAGATGCGGCTGAGTTTTGACAAACGCAGCCACATCACGCGCCAGCGTGACGCCGTTATCAATGATTTCGGCGTACTGCTTTTTGCCCAGCGCTTCAAGACCCATCCACAGCTTCAGCGCATCGAAACGGCGCGTGGTCTGCAGCGACTTCGACACCAGATTCGGCACGCCAGCCTCTTCATCGAATTCTGAGTTCAGGTACGCCGCCTGATAGCGCATCAGCTCGTAGTGACGCGCATCTTTAAGCAGGAACGCGCCGCAGCTGATGGTCTGGAAGAACTGCTTGTGGAAGTCCAGCGTCACGGAGTCCGCCAGCTCAAGACCGTTCAGGAAGTCGCGATACTTCTCAGACAGCAGTAACGCCCCGCCCCACGCTGCATCCACGTGCATCCAGATCTGATGCTCCGCCGCCAGCGCCGCGATATCCGCTAACGGATCGATGGCGCCAGCATCGGTGGTCCCGGCGGTGGCGACAATCGCCATCACCTGCTCGCCGTTGGCTTTCGCCTGAGCCAGCTTGGCTTTCAGGTCAGCCAGATCCATACGCGAGAATGCATCGGTCTTCACCTGAGTGACGGAACGGTAGCCCAGCCCCATCAGTGCCATGTTTTTCTGCACGGAGAAGTGCGCGCTTTCAGAGCAGAACACTTTGATTTTGCTCAGGTCACCGGTCAGACCATTCTGCTGAATGGAATGCCCCTGGCGGGCGAAGAAGGCATCGCGCGCCAGCATCAGGCCCATCAGGTTGCTCTGGGTACCGCCGCTGGTAAACACGCCGGCGTCGCCCGCCGTATAGCCCACCTGCTCGCGCAGCCATTCGATCAGCTTGATCTCAATGATGGTGGCGGACGGGCTCTGGTCCCAGGAGTCCATGCTCTGGTTGGTGGCGTTGATCAGCACTTCCGCCGCCTGGCTAATCACCAGGCTCGGGCAGTGCAGGTGCGCCACGCACTGGGCATGGTGGACTAACAGGCTGTCTTTCAGAAAGTATTCAACCGCACGCTCAATAGCGGCCTGGTTGCCCAGGCCCTGAGACGTAAAGTTCAGGTTGATGCGTTCGCGCAGTTGCTCAACGGTTTTGCCCTGATACATCTCAGGCTGCTTCAACCATTCAACGACCGCTCGCGTACTCTGCTCGATAGCATCCTGATAGGCGGCAATGCTTTGCGCCGAGCCGGACAGAATCGGGTTTACGTCTGACATTCGATCCAACTCCGTTTAAACCGGCTTCACGCCAGCGCCCAGCAGGGCGTTTTCGAATTTATCGAGGAACACTTCCAGCTCAGCGTTGGTGATCAGCAGAGACGGCAGCAGACGCAGTACGCAACCGTTGCGGCCCCCACGCTCCAGAATCAGCCCATTTTCGAAGCATTTTTTCTGCAGCAGCGCGGACAATTCGCCATCGGCCGGGTAGCAGCCCATATGATCCTGCGCTTCGTTCGGCTTAACGATCTCAATACCAATCATCAGACCCAGACCACGTACATGACCAATCACCGGGTAGCGTTTCTGCAGGTCAGCCAGCTTGCCTTTCAGCCACTCGCCCTGGGCAGCCACTTTATCGGCAATGTTGTCGTCTTTGAGGATCTTCAGCGTCGTCAGGCCGGTCGCCATCGCCAGCTGGTTGCCGCGGAAGGTGCCGGTGTGGTGGCCCGGGGCCCATGCGTCGAACTGCTTTTTAATGCCCAGAACCGCCAGCGGCAGACCGCCGCCAACCGCTTTGGACATCACAATGATGTCTGGCTCAATGCCAGCGTGTTCGAAGGCGAACAGCTTACCGGTACGTGCGAAACCAGCCTGAACTTCATCGATGATCAGCAGAATGCCGTGTTCCTGGGTCACTTTACGAATACGTTGCAGCCACTCAACCGGCGCCGGGTTCACGCCGCCTTCGCCCTGCACGGCTTCAAGGATCACGGCCGCAGGTTTACGCACGCCGCTTTCAACGTCGTTAATCAGGTTTTCGAAGTAATAGGTTAATGCTTTGACGCCAGCCTCGCCGCCGATACCCAGCGGGCAGCGGTACTCATGCGGATACGGCATGAACTGCACTTCCGCCATCATGTTGCTGACGGCTTCTTTCGGTGACAGGTTGCCGGTCACGGACAGCGCGCCGTGGGTCATCCCGTGGTAACCGCCGGAGAAGCTGATCACGCTGGAACGGCCGGTCACTTTTTTCGCCAGCTTCAGGGCCGCTTCAACGGCATCTGCGCCGGACGGACCGGTGAATTGCAGGCAATATTCTTTGCCCTGCCCCGGTAATAAGGACAGTAAATAAGATGAAAATTCATCTTTTAATGGGGTAGTAAGATCAAGCGTATGTAACGGTAAGCCGCTTGTGATGACACTTTGAATGCTCTGCAGCACTTCAGGATGATTATGACCAAGCGCCAGGGTTCCGGCACCTGCCAGGCAATCAAGATATTGATTATTTTCTACGTCAGTAATCCAGACGCCCTGCGCTTTAGCGATGGCTAATGGCAGTTTACGTGGATAGCTGCGGACATTAGATTCAAACTCAGCCTGTCTTGCTAAAAAGGTATCATTGCTCTGTGGTAATGAATTAGCACTTAAAGTATCAATACGGACTTTATCCGTCATCATATCACTCCTACAACCAGGTGTAGATTAACGCCTGATTGAATAAATGGTTATAAGGATTACCTGTAAAAAAGCGCGGCTAATATATGTTGTTTTAGCGTTGGACTCAATCATTTATTTTAAGGTCTGAAACATCGTTTAATTTTCATTTAAAATCAATGAGTAACACCGACGCGGCGCCCTCAAATTTATTAAATTTTGTTACCATTTGTCTTAAAGACCTCTCCGCAGAAGCCTCCCACATGATGTATTAAAAGCCATCTTATTTTCATGGTTTTATTATTCACTTACACGAATTTACCATTAATAATGTAAGCACTAACCGCCGAATGCATGATTTTTCACTTGTTTATGCTGAAATAAAATAAAAAAGTCGATCCCTCTGGATAAATCACTTACTATGGCGCGCTTATTTGCAGGCTCTGTAAATAAAGAACTAATGCGCATCACCCGGTAACGCGTACAGGCGAAACACGTTATCGACAACAGGAGCCTTTCCTGGGTTGTCATCAGAAATGTTCGCGGGCGGACATTTCGTAAGGCGAAGACGCTTCCCTTATGCCGAGAATGAAAATTTTCTAGCCATGCTTTCATGGCGCCCTGATATGAGATTGTTATGACACGCATTTATCCACAATTCATCGTTGCCAAATTTGGCGGCACCAGCGTCGCTGATTTTGACGCGATGAACCGCAGTGCCAGCATTGTTCTTGCTGATCCCAACGTTCGTTTAGTCGTTCTTTCTGCTTCGGCAGGCGTGACCAACCTGCTGGTCGAACTTTCTGAAGGTCTGGAAAGCCATCGGCAATTAGACAAGCTCGAGACGTTACGTACTATCCAGTACAACATTATTTCCCGCCTGAAGCAGCCTTCGGTTATCAGCAAGGAAATCGATAATCTCCTCGACAATATCGGCCGCCTGGCGCAAACCGCCGCGGCGTCGCCTTCCACCGCGCTGAGCGATGAACTCGTGAGCCACGGCGAGCTGATGTCTTCGCTGCTCTTTACCGAGGTCATGCGCGAGCGCGAGGTCGAAGCCAGCTGGTTTGATGCGCGCAGCGTGATTCGCACTAACGCCAACTACGGTTGCGCTGAGCCGGACGTCGCCGCGCTGGCTGAACTGGCCGAAATGCACCTGCGCCCACGCCTTGAGCAGGCCATCATGATTACCCAGGGGTTTATTGGCCGCGATGCCAGCGGGCACACCACGACGCTCGGCCGCGGTGGGAGCGACTATACCGCGTCGCTGCTCGGCGAAGCCCTCCACGCGGCACGGGTGGATATCTGGACCGACGTGGCCGGTATTTATACAACCGACCCGCGTATTGCGCCTAATGCCAAACGGATCGACCGCATCTCGTTTGCCGAAGCGAGCGATATGGCAGCCTACGGCGCGAAAGTGCTACACCCCGCCACGCTGATGCCGGCGATGCGCAAAAACATTCCGGTGTTCGTTGGCTCCAGCAAAAATATCGCCGCTGGCGGTACGCTGGTTTGCTGCACGACGGACAACCCGCCGCGCTACCGTGCGGTGGCGGTGCGCCGCAAGCAAACGCTGCTGCGCTTGCACAGCCTGGATGCACAACCGTCCTGCCATTTTTTAGCGCAGATGTTTGCGCTGTTAGCGCGTCATTCGGTGGCCGCCGATCTGGTGACAACCTCCGAAAACAGCATTGCGCTCGCGCTGGACTCCACTCACGCCACCTCGGGTGAAGATCACACGCTGACCACATCGTTATTTACCGAGCTGTCTTCCCACTGTCGCGTAGAAGTGGAAACCGGCCTGGCGCTGGTGACGCTGGTCGGCAATCAGCTTACGCAGGTCTCTGGCGTGTTTAAGGATGTTTTCGCCTGGCTTGAGACGCATGCGGTTCGCATGGTCTGCCACGGCGCCTCCAGCAATAACCTTTGCATTCTGCTGCCCGCGGATGAAGCCGATAGCGCCGTTAAGGCCCTGCATTTGCGGCTGTTTGAGTCATAAGGTGATAAAAACAAAAAGTCCCGGTCTTAACGGCCAGGACTTTGTTAACTGTCTCAGTGGCTCCTTCACGGAGCCCTTATTTAGCCAGGACGGTGTGATGACCCACCGCCGCGACGGCAGCGCTTGTCGTAGTGACGAACCCACCAGTACCGATCGCTCACCTGCTCGTGCCCGCCGACACGCGCCCCGGCCAGCCAAAGAATCGCGCCGACGAAGATGCTGAGTACGGCCCCGTGCGCAAAGAACTGCGGGAGGTCAAGCTGCGGCAGCTGGTTTAAAATAGAATAACCGACGCCGACGACCATCACGAGCAGGCCTAACCCCATGAGCACATTACCGAGTAACGAAGCGTTTTTGCGTTTCATAGTGTCACCTCCGTAGATTGGCTTTGGGTTTCGGGATATATCCCTATTCCATGTGTGTAAAGTATAGACAACACCGCTGTGGATAAGTGCGCTACCGATCACAAATAGGCACATATCATCAACATAACTTTACATTTAAGTTACTGATATGCTTTTCAATGCGCATTATCACTCTGGAAAACTATTCCGTTTTTTACGCTTTCAGCGCTTATTTTTGTCAAGCAGCCCGTCACGACGTAAACTAGCCGCCGGAAAGATTGCCCACTCAGGAACAATAACGTGACGATTAAACTGATTGTCGGCCTCGCAAACCCCGGCGCAGAGTACGCGGGGACGCGCCATAACGCTGGCGCCTGGTACGTCGATTTACTGGCTGAACGCTTTCGTGCCCCGCTGCGCGAAGAGAGTAAATTTTTTGGCTACACCTCGCGCATTAACCTGGCAGGGGAAGATGTCCGCCTGCTGGTGCCCACCACTTTTATGAACCTTAGCGGCAAAGCCGTGGCGGCGCTGGCAACCTTCTATCGCATTAATCCAGATGAAATTCTGGTGGCCCACGACGAACTGGATCTCCCGCCTGGCGTCGCGAAGTTTAAGCTGGGCGGCGGCCACGGCGGTCATAATGGGTTAAAAGATATCATCAGCAAATTAGGCAATAACCCTAATTTTCATCGCTTACGTATCGGGATCGGCCATCCGGGCGATAAAAGTAAAGTTGTCGGTTTTGTCCTCGGCAAACCGCAGGCAGCAGAACAGAAGCTGATCGACGATGCGGTAGACGAAGCGGCGCGCTGCACCGAAATCTGGCTGAAAGACGGGCTGACTAAAGCCACGAACCGATTACACGCTTTTAAGGCGCAATAGACCGACGACTGCGGTATTTTTTCCGTATGACGTGTATAATGCGCAAAGTTATTTACTTTTCTACAATCTGTTCAAGCTAACAGGTTGAATATCAAAAGATTAAGGTGATTTAAACATGGGATTCAAATGCGGTATCGTCGGTTTGCCAAACGTAGGCAAATCCACCCTGTTCAACGCGCTCACGAAAGCCGGTATTGAAGCGGCGAACTTCCCGTTCTGTACTATCGAGCCGAACACAGGCGTCGTACCGATGCCCGATCCGCGTCTGGACCAGCTGGCGGAAATCGTTAAACCGCAGCGTATCCTGCCGACCACCATGGAATTCGTTGATATCGCGGGCCTGGTAAAAGGCGCGTCCAAAGGTGAAGGCCTGGGTAACCAGTTCCTGACCAACATCCGCGAAACCGAAGCGATCGGCCACGTTGTACGCTGCTTCGAAAACGACAACATCATCCACGTTAATAACAAAGTGGACCCGGCTGACGATATCGACGTTATCAACACCGAGCTGGCGCTGTCTGACCTTGATACCTGCGAGCGCGCCCTGCACCGCGTTCAGAAGAAAGCCAAAGGCGGCGATAAAGACGCAAAAGCCGAACAGGCCGCGCTGGAAAAATGCCTGCCGCAGCTGGAAAACGCCGGTATGCTGCGCGCGCTGAAAACCCTGACGGACGAAGATAAAGCGGCCATCAAATACCTGAGCTTCCTGACCCTGAAGCCAACCATGTATATCGCTAACGTCAACGAAGATGGTTTCGAGAACAACCCGTACCTCGACAAAGTGCGTGAAATCGCCGCTGCCGAAGGTTCCGTTGTGGTTGCCGTATGCGCCGCCGTTGAAGCCGACATCGCAGAACTCGACGATGCTGACCGTGAAGAATTCATGGCCGAAATGGGCCTGGAAGAGCCGGGCCTGAACCGCGTGATCCGCGCCGGTTACGAACTGCTTAACCTGCAAACCTACTTCACCGCAGGCGTAAAAGAAGTGCGCGCATGGACCATCCCGGTCGGCGCTACCGCGCCGCAGGCAGCCGGTAAAATCCACACCGACTTCGAAAAAGGCTTTATCCGCGCGCAGACCATCGCGTTTGAAGACTTTATCACCTACAAAGGTGAACAAGGCGCGAAAGAAGCCGGCAAGATGCGTGCTGAAGGGAAAGATTACATCGTCAAAGATGGCGACGTGATGAACTTCCTGTTCAACGTCTAAATAAAATGTGTTGTCTTATGAGGTTTCGCTGAATCTCATAGAATCGCAAATAACCACAAAATCCACGCAGTTGCGTGGATTTTTTTATTTCATAGCGTCTCAACTCATCTCGTACCAACGCGGTCAAAAATGCGTACATGGATGGGGACAACATTCTTCCATCTTCATTTTAACTGAGTACAATAACGGTATAATAAATATACAAGATCCCATTATGCTCGCTGATACGCAATGCCGAGCTGCCAAGCCGAAAGAAAAACGCTAAAGCGGTGACCATTTTAGTTGACCACTACACAGACCCTTTACAGCGAAGAATCTCCGTCGATTTAATAAGGGAGCCCTCACTGGCCCCTGTCAGGATCACACTTTTCAGCTCAGGATATTCACTTATAAAAACCAGGTGTTATTATCCATCCTGTAAATACCTTTCAACTCAACCCGAGGCTTTGATGCTGGAGAATGTAATCATCCGATAATCAGTTACTCGACCTTTTCAGGCCGAACTGATTATCAATGCGCCGAAATCGAATGCGGGCACCGCTGTGTGTTTGCACGTTTTGCACATGATGATTAAACAGGTTTTCCAGTATGAATTTATCCCGTCAGGAACAACGTACCTTACACGTTCTCGCCAAAGGTGGTCGCATTGCGCACGTCCGCGATGCATCTGGCCGCGTCACCGCCGTTGAATGCTACACCCGCGAAGGGCTGTTGCTGACCGACTGCACCCTTGCCACCTTCAAAAAACTCAAAACCAAAAAACTGATCAAGTCCGTCAACGGTCAGCCCTACCGCATCAACACCAGCGGGCTGAATAACGTTCGCGCACAGCTTGATAACCGCTAAGGAGAGCATGATGGATATCAGCACCCTTATTTCCTCATCCCGACACATCCAGCTGTCAGCGGAGGAAAGTAAAATCCCCTGGGACGAACCGGCCTTCAGCCAGCGCATGCTGGCGAACCATTTGTCGCAGGACCACGACTGGGCCAGCCGCAGGCAGGAGGTCATTAAGCAGCAGGTCGAGTGGATCGCCAGCCAGTTACCCCCTGGCGCACATATCCTCGATCTCGGCTGCGGTCCCGGCTTTTATACCCACCGCTTAGCGGAGCGCGGATTTCACTGCACCGGCGTGGATTTCTCGCCGGCATCCGTGAGCTGGGCCCGTCAGCAGGCGCAGAACGCCGGATTGCATATCGACTATGTTCAGCAGGATGTCCGCGCATACTGGCCGGATAAATCGTTCGATTTCATCATGATGACATTCGGGGAACTGAATGTGTTTAGCACGGCGGATGCGCGCTCACTCGTCAGCCGCTGCGCGCTGTGGCTGGAAACGGGTGGCAGGCTGCTCACTGAAGTCCATACTTTCGACGAAGTTAAGCGTCAGGGAATGGCTGAAGCGAACTGGCAACGCTGTCAGGACGGGCTGTTTCTGGGCGTCCCTCATCTGCTTCTGACGGAACATGGCTGGGATGAAGCCGCGCAGACCAGCTCAACGCTGTTCTGGGCCATAGAGGAAAACGGTCGAACCACCCGTTTCGGCAGCCAGATGACGGCCTGGCGCGATGACGAATACATCAGCCTGCTCGACAATGCCGGATTTACCCTGCTTCCTCCTCCTGAAAGCTACGACTGGCCAGTCAGCGAGACATTTGAAGGGAAGCTGTTTGTTCTGCTGGCTGAAAAAGCAAATATCTCAGAGAAACACTCTCTTAATGCTCAACGCAATAAAAGGAATTCCAGATTGGATATCCCACGTATTTTTACCATCAGTGAAAGCGAACACCGCATCCACAACCCGTTCACCGAAGAGAAGTACGCCACGCTGGGCCGTGTGCTGCGCATGAAACCGGAGACCCGCATTCTTGACCTCGGCAGCGGCTCGGGCGAGATGCTCTGTACCTGGGCCCGGGATCACGCCATTACCGGTGTCGGTATCGATATGAGCCAGTTGTTCAGCGAGCAAGCCAGACGCCGCGCCGAAGAGCTCGGCGTCAGCGACCGGGTTCAGTTCATCCATAACGACGCCGCCGGATACGTTACAGAAGAGAAATGCGATGTGGCGGCCTGTGTCGGTGCGACATGGATAGCCGGTGGGTTTGCCGGGACCGTCGGGCTGCTAGCTCAAAGCCTGAAACCGGGTGGGATCATGCTTATCGGTGAACCCTACTGGCGTCAGCAACCTGCGACGGACGAGATTGCCCAGGCCTGTGGCGTCAGCTCGACGACCGATTTTATGACGCTACCAGGGCTTGTCAGCGCGTTCGACGACCTCGGCTATGACGTGGTGGAACTAGTACTGGCAGATCAGGAAGGCTGGGACCGCTATGAGGCCGCGAAATGGCTGACCATGCGCCGCTGGCTGGAGGCCAATCCTGATGACGACTTCGCAGCGGAAGTCAGGGCCGAGCTAACACTCTCGCCGAAACGCCACGTAACGTACGCGCGGGAATACTTTGGCTGGGGCGTGTTCGCGCTCATTGCCAGGTAACAACAAGCCCCGGTATTTCTGACTGGAGATGCCGGGGCTTAGCCTTTGTTTTGATCTGATGCATCACCTGCACAATACATATTCTGTATTTTTATTAATCAGGATGTCACCATAAGGAGCATCATATGTCACAACATGAACAGTTCTGTCAGGCTTGCGGGATGCCGATGTCTGCACCTGATGCACACAGTGCCAGCGATCGATATTGCGCATACTGCATCGACAGCAACGGCAATCTAAAACCCTGGGAAGACGCGGTATCAGGCTTAGCCAGCTTCCTTGATTCCTGGCAAAAAGTCGGCCCGGAAGAAGCCCGGAAACGGGCAAAACGTTATCTGACGGCAATGCCCGCCTGGGCTCATAAAGCGGAAGAGTGAAATGTATTTCTGCTGCTCAATCAGCATTGAAGCACATGCCGTACGTCAGTATTTGTGACTATAACTCAACCAGCCAGTTTCCTGGCTGGTTGCACATTCACACAAATCAGCGCTGCCATCATTCCGACATCGAAAGCAAACCATCATCCAGTCGATTCCCCTGGATTTTTATGCCTGCTAACAAAGCATCCATATTAGCCAAATCCTCTTCGCTCAATTCAAGATCAATCGCTTTAATGTTGTCGTCTATATAGGAAACTTTATCCATCCCGGGAATCGGTACGATCCATGGTTTTTGTGCCAATAACCATGCCAGAGCAACCTGTACGGGTGTCGCTCCTTTACTGGCTGCGACCTCCCGGAGCATGCTGACTAACGGCATATTCGCTTTTATTGCCTCTGGGGTGAAGCGCGGAAAGTTTGCACGTAAATCAGTCGCGCTATCGAATTTTGTTGAGGAATCAATCGTTCCCGTCAGGAATCCGGTCCCCAGAGGTCCCCAGGGCACAAACCCGATTCCCAATTCCTCACAAACGGACAATACCTCTGCTTCAGGCTCACGGGTCCACAAAGAGTACTGGTTTTGCACGGCTGCGACTGGCATGACTGCATGTGCCCGACGAATGGTTGCAGCACCAACTTCGGATAAACCATAGTGACGGATCTTACCTTCCTTTATTAAATCTCCCAGCGTACCTGCAACATCTTCAATAGGGACATTCGGATCCACACGGTGCTGATAAAAGAGATCGATATAATCTGTTTTCAGGCTTTTCAGGGATGCTTCAGCAACAGCGCGGATATTTTCAGGACGACTATCAACGCCCGTTGTCACACCATTTTCCAGTTTGAAACCAAATTTGGTCGCAATAAGCGCTTTTTCACGATGTGCAGATAACGCCTTACCCACAAGTTTTTCATTCGTATAGGGGCCATAGGCCTGAGCAGTGTCAAAAAAGTTAATCCCCCTGTCGAGCGCAGCATGAAGAACGTTAATCCCGGTCCGATCATCAACGGCGCTACCGGTTCCAAAGCTTAAATTCATTGCCCCCATGCCTAATGCTGATACGGTTAATCCGCTACGACCTAACTGACGATATTTCATATTAATTTCCTTACTCATTAAACGCGGGCGATGCCCAGGCTGTCATGTACATAAAGTGATGGTTCAATCACCATACGGTTAATTAGATCGGCAATACTTAGCCGGGAAACGCTGCTGCCCCGAAAGGGTTCATTTCTGTGCGTTAGTCCATATTCAACTTCATGCCCATTGGAAAACCACGCAGGCCGGATGATGGTATGATCGAGCCCTGCATTTTCTATAATTTTTGCTGATTCCCGATAAGGCGCCAAAATACTGCCGTATTTCTCTCCCGGCACTTCATCATATATTCCCATTGAGCTAATGAAGATCAAACGACGCACGCCCGTTGATTTCATTGCACGAATAATCGTCGCGGCCTGCTCCTTCATATTTCCGGATAAATTGGCGTACACAATATCTTTACCGCGCATGGCGAGCCTGAGTTGTTCATCATTGAGAACATCCCCTTCAATCAGGGTCACCCTGGTGGTATCCGGGTTTTGCAGGCGTGCGCTGTTACGTAAATACAGCGTTAACTGAGCCTGGCTGTTATCCAGTAAGTAGCGGGTAACCACTCGGGCAAGAGAGCCCGCAGCACCCAGAATCAATACGTTTGTCATTCTTCCCTTCCTCATTTCAAATCACTGAGGGCAATACTAGAGGGTGTGATTGTGTTTGTATGTGGATTTATACCGCATTCAGAATTCTCAATTATGGAATAATCAAAACCACTTTGATGAGCGACAGGTGATAAAAGGTTATATTCATGAGCGCGACTCATAACGCTTATCCAGCCTACGATGATTATTAATTGCCGCCGGGTCGCTATTATTGAACGCAGTATCCTTCCTTAAGCAGGCATGTATGAACCGTTCTCCCTCCGTTAAGACAACCGGACTACTTTTTATTATGATCCTCAGCGCCCTGATGGCGTTTACGTCCTTGTCTACCGATATTTATCTTCCCGCAATGCCCATTATGGCGAAGGAATTGCAGGGTGATGCAGAATTAACTATCACCGGCTTTTTGATTGGCTTTTGTCTGGCGCAGCTTATCTGGGGGCCGATCAGCGATCGCTTCGGTCGTCGCCCTCCCCTGATAATTGGCATGGTGTTATTTATTATCGGTTCAGCAGGATGCGCGCTTTCTACTGATATCACGCATATCGTTTTCTGGCGGGTATTTCAGGCGCTGGGGGCCTGCACCGGCCCGATGCTAGCGCGCGCGATGATTCGTGATCTGTTTAGCCGCACTCGCGCCGCCCAGATGCTTTCAACATTAACCATTGTCATGGCGATTGCCCCTATTGTTGGCCCACTGCTTGGTGGGCAGATGATTAAATTCACCTCATGGCATGCCATTTTCTGGTTGTTGACGGCCATTGGCGTATTCATGCTGCTGTCACTCTACTGGCTGCCTGAGACATTGCCGCTTGAACGTCGTATATCGTCCTCAATTGGTGGTGCGTTCCGGACATATTATCGGTTGATCCGTAACGTGAACTTTATGAAGTTCACCCTTTGTCTGACGTTTTATTATGTGGCCGTTTATGCATTTATTGCAGGCTCTCCTTTTGTCTATATCACGTATTTCCATGTAGATCCGCAGCATTACGGTTGGTTGTTTGCCGTCAACATTGTTGGCGTAATGGGGCTAAGTGCGGTTAACCGTCGCCTGGTACAACGTTACCCACTGGAAACGCTCTTAAAAAGCGCCGTGCTGATTGCCGCTACAGCGTCCCTGGTGCTGGCGGTTGCGACAAAACTGAATGTCGGTGGAATCGCCCTGATTGCTCTCGCAATTTTCATCCTGTTTTCAATGAATGGCATTATTGCCGCCACCGCAACGGCCGCCGCTCTGGATTCGGCACCGAATGCTGCAGGGTCGGCTTCAGCACTGATTGGTTCACTCCAGTACGGCAGTGGCATCGTTTCATCATTGCTGTTAGCGATGTTCAGCGATGGAACCCCCTGGACGATGGGCTGGATTATCACCCTTTTCACTTTGGCCAGCGCAGCTATGGCGCTGACCACCCGAATGAGTAAGGCCGGTCATTAACTATTTTTGCCAAAGAAGGCATCAAGCTGCCCCATCGCTGCATTGACATAGCGCGGTACCCGCAAGTTTCTTAAAGACAACAATCTCCAGTAGCCATGCAGAAGCAGTGTTCATCGCTCATTTATGAGTACTGCTAATTAACCTTAGAAAATTTTACCCTCTAATCAAATAAATAAGGCTGCGCTAAGCTCTTTTCACACCCAGGATTGAGGATATTCATGTGCAAACGGTAAAACTGAACAACGGCATTGAAATGCCCCTGGCAGGCTTCGGCGTTTTCCAGATGACGGACGCGGCTGAATGTGAGCGTGCGGTGATTGACGCCATAGAAACGGGTTATCGTCTGATTGATACTGCCGCCGCCTATCAGAACGAAACTCAGGTCGGAAATGCCATAAAGCGTAGCGGTGTTAATCGCGAAGAGCTGTTTATCACCACCAAACTATGGGTACAGGACGTGAATTATGAGGGCGCAAAGGCCCAGTTTGAGCGTTCAATTAACCGACTCCAGCTGGACTATATCGACCTGTATTTAATCCACCAACCCTACAATGATGTCCACGGTGCCTGGCGAGCAATGGAAGAATTGCTCGCTGCCGGGCGAATTCGCGCCATTGGCGTCAGTAATTTTCATCCGGACAGGCTTGCCGATCTCATCGCGTTCAATAACGTCGTACCGGCGGTCAATCAAATTGAAGTGAACCCTTTTAATCAGCAACTTCACGCTGCACCGTGGATGCTAAGCCGACAGGTCCAGCCTGAAGCCTGGGCGCCTTTCGCCGAAGGAAAGAATGGACTGTTTGACCATCCGGTTCTGGCGGCCATCGCTCAGAAATACGGCAAGAGCATTGGGCAAGTTATCCTGCGCTGGCTTTATCAGCGAGGCATTGTGTCGCTGGCCAAAACGGTCAAAAAAGCGCGCATGGCAGAAAATATCGCTATTTTTGATTTTGAGATAAGCGGTGACGATATGCAGAAAATAACCGCTATCGATACCGCGACAAGCGCATTTTTCTCCCACCGTGATCCGGCGCGAGTGGAATGGATTGCAGACTGGAAACTGGATATTTGAGGTAAATCATGATTAAAACCGTAAAAGCGTTGGGTACCGATGCCGCAAACAACCCCTTGCGGGAATTCAGCATCAAACGCCGTGGATTATTAAATGATGATGTGGAAATAGAAATTCTCTACTGCGGCATCTGCCACTCTGATTTACATCAAATCAAAAATGATTTTGGCGGCACTCATTATCCGGTTATTCCCGGGCATGAAATCGTTGGCCGGGTGATTGCTGTTGGTAATAATGTCACCCAATTTAAACCGGGTGATTTTGCCGCTGTCGGCTGCATTGTTGATTCCTGCGGCGAGTGCCCTGCCTGCCGCCACGATCTGGAGCAATTCTGCGAATCGGGTACGACATTGTCATTTAATACGCCAGATAAACATCTGGGCGGCATGACCTACGGTGGATTCTCACAAACCTATGTTTGCCGGGAAAGCTACACGTTGAAAATGCCTGATAACTTAGATCTTGCCGCCGCCGCACCATTACTTTGTGCCGGTATTACCGTCTATTCGCCACTCAAACACTGGCAAGCCGGTGCCGGTAAAGTAGTGGGGATCCTGGGCATTGGCGGGCTTGGGCATGTTGCGATAAAAATAGCAAAAGCCATGGGCGCACATGTTGTGGTCTTTACGACATCGCAGGCTAAAGTCGAGGATGCGCATCGCTTAGGCGCACACGAAGCGGTACTCTCTTCCGATGCAGAACAAATGGCAAAATTTGTCGGCAAACTGGATCTGATTTTAGATACCGTATCAGCAAAGCATGACATTAATGCGTATCTGAAATTATTAAAAATTGATGGTTCCGTGGTGCTTGTCGGGCTGCCCCCAGAACCTATTGAAATTTCCGCATTTAATGTCGTGAAAGGCCGTCGTAGCTTCTCAGGATCCAATATTGGCGGCATTGCTGAAACCCAGGAGATGCTTAATTTCTGTGCCGAGAACAATATTACCGCAGATATCGAACTGATTGATGCCAGCCAGATAAATGATGCATTCAGCAGGCTGGAAAAAGGTGATGTGAAATATCGCTTTGTGGTAGATATGAAAACATTGAAATAATTCGTGTCTTACTATGCAGCCTTCGGGCTGCATTTTTTTCGCTAAACCTATGAGCACCCCAGTACACCTTATGATCCCACATCAACAATAACAGTATTTTTTGTGATGGTAATTGCAAAATTCGGATGTAAAAATCCTGTAGCACAGTTAATTTATGTTTTTTATTCATAGGCGCTTGCGTTCTGGCTATCTTAATCAACCGCGCTCAACCCCTTATGATGTCCTCGTTCCGTCATATTGTTGAAAATATTACTTACGAGGTTTCTCATGAAAAGTACCGTATTGATTCTCTCCGCACTTTTATCTCTGTTTACCGTTAACAGTGCATTTTCTGCACAGGTAATCACCAGTGATGCCGGTAAAGTAAAAATGGGCGTGGTATCCGCCAGTGGTGCCAGCACGCTGGACGAGCTTGTGGCCCAACTCTCAACACAAGCGGATAAACAGGGCGCCTCTTCTTTTAAAGTGCTGTCGGCGACAGGCAATAATAAACTGCATGGCGTAGCAGAGATTTATCAATAATCCTGCCCGGTTCATGTTCGCGGGTCCATTTAATCCTCTTACCGGTTATAAACAGAGTGAAGCTGATAATGATTAAACTCGAGCAACTGATATCCGAAATAACCCAATGGATAGACGACAATATCCATCAACCACTCAGTATCGATGATGTTGCCGCGCGCGCGGGATACTCAAAATGGCATCTCCAGCGCGTTTTCTTTCAGATGAAGAGACAGAATATTGCGACATATATTCGGGATAAAAAACTGGCGTTAGCGGCAAACGATCTCATCGTCAGCCGTGACAAGGTGCTTGATATCGGCTTTCGCTATGGTTTTGAATCCCAGCAGTCCTTCACCCGTTCATTCTCTAAGAAATACAACGTTCCACCTCAAGCGTATCGCCGCTTATATACCGAAAAGCATTTTTAAACTGCACTGATAATAAGAGTCAAATATGATGAAAAGTTCGGTGGCTTATTCGCCTCTGGCTATGCTATGCATTTTTGCTATGACGACAGGGTTGGCTGGATGCGACAGTAAGGACGCATCTTCTGCCAGCAACGATATTCCCCCCGATGTTATTGTCGAGACAATAAAAGCAACGCCCCTGACCCTGACCCAAGATCTCCCGGCAAGAACGGTGGCATCCCGTATTGCGGAAATCCGCCCGCAGGTTTCAGGGATTGTGCTGTCCCGTGATTTTACCGAAGGCAGCGACGTTAAAGCCGGTCAGCCGCTCTACCATATCGACCCGGCAACCTTCCGCGCTTCCGTCGATAATGCCCGGGCCACAGTCAACCTGGCGAAGGCCCAGTCACAGCTCGCCCAGACGACGCTTTCCCGCTATCGCGCACTGAGCGGCAAGGATTATATCAGCCGTCAGGATCTCGATCAGGCTCAGGCCACTGCCCACCAGTCGCGTGCGGCTATCGATGCAGCCAGCGCCGCCCTTCGCTCTGCTGAAATCGATCTGGCTCACAGCACGGTGACATCACCACTGAATGGCCGCATCGGGTTATCGAGCGTAACGGAGGGGGCACTGGTTCAGAACGGTCAAAGTCGCGCGCTGGCTACCGTGCAGCAACTCGATCCGATGTACGTTGATATCACCCAGCCGGGCGAAGCATGGCTGCGATTACAGAGTGCGCTGGCGAACGGCCAGATTAAGCAGGAAAACGGCAAAGTACCTGTCCATGTGCTCATGCAGGACGGAAGCACGTATCCGCTGAACGGCACGCTGGCGTTCTCTGATGTCACGGTGGATCAGACCACGGGCGCAATTACCCTACGCGCCATTATTCCTAACCCGAATCATCAACTGCTACCCGGCATGTTTGTTCGCGCCCGTCTTGAAGAAGGTATCGCTCCAGACGCACTGCTGGTTGCCCAGCAGGCGGTCACCCGCACACCACGCGGTGACGCCACGACGCTCGTTGTCGATAAGCAAAATCGGGTACAGCCCCGCGCGATAACCGTGGCGGGAACATCTGGCGATCGCTGGCAGGTCACCGAAGGCTTTCAGGCGGGTGAACGGGTCATTGTTTCAGGCAGTCAACGCGCTAAACCCGGCGAGGTTGTGACTCCGCATGAACGCGTCACGCGATCCGGTTCGTCTTCACAGGAATAATCATCCATGTCTAAATTTTTTATTAACCGCCCTATTTTCGCCTGGGTGCTGGCTATTATCGTGATGATTGCCGGGGGGATTGCGATTATGGGATTACCCGTGGAGCAATACCCGGACGTCGCGCCAACGGCGGTACAGATCCGCGTGAGCTATCCTGGTGCCGATGCCACCACGCTGCAAAACAGCGTGACGCAGGTGATTGAGCAGAACATGACGGGTCTGGATGGCCTGATGTACATGTCCTCAACCAGTGACTCCTCCGGGACGCTGCAACTGACCCTCTCCTTTAAAAACGGCACCGACCCGGATATCGCACAGGTTCAGGTGCAGAATAAGCTTCAGGTCGCCACGCCCCTGTTGCCGCAGGAAGTGCAGCAACAGGGGATTACGGTGATGAAATCCTCCAGCACCTTCTTCCTGGTCCCCGGCTTTGTTGACGAAGCCGGGCGCATGAGCATGGAAGACATCGCCGACTTCGTGGCATCGACCATTAAAGATCCGATCAGCCGTATTGACGGCGTGGGCGACACGACGCTGTTTGGTTCACAGTACGCGATGCGCATCTGGCTGGATCCCAACAAGCTCAACAACTATCAGCTAACCCCTGTTGATGTCAGCAATGCCCTTAAGGTACAGAACGCGCAGATCGCAGCAGGCCAACTGGGCGGTGCGCCCGCAATGAAAGGCCAACAGTTAAATGCGTCCATCATTGCGCAAACCCGCCTCACCTCGCCGGAAGAGTTCGGGAACATTTTGCTGAAGGTCAACAGCGATGGCTCGCAGGCCACACTACATGATGTGGCGCGGATCGAACGCGGCGGCGAGAACTACCAGTTTGTGGTGAAAATAAACGGCAAACCGGCTTCCGCGTTGGGGATCCAGCTCGCCAGCGGGGCAAACGCCATGGATACCGCCAAAGCTATTCGCGCGAAACTGGCTGAACTGGAGCCATATTATCCGCAAGGGTTAAAGGTCGTTTACCCTTATGACACCACGCCGTTTATCAGCATCTCGATTCATGAGGTGGTGAAGACGCTGTTTGAGGCGATTATCCTCGTCTTCCTCGTGATGTATCTGTTCCTGCAAAGCTTCCGTGCGACGCTTATTCCCACTATCGCGGTGCCGGTCGTGCTGCTGGGGACGTTCGGCATCCTGAGCGCGCTGGGCTACTCGATCAATACCCTGACAATGTTCGGGATGGTGCTGGCCATCGGCCTGCTGGTTGATGACGCCATTGTGGTGGTAGAGAACGTTGAGCGCGTGATGGCCGAAGAAGGCCTCAAGCCCCGTGCGGCGACGCGAAAATCGATGGAGCAGAT
Source organism: Kluyvera genomosp. 2 (assembly GCF_036759865.1). Classification (NCBI taxonomy): domain Bacteria; kingdom Pseudomonadati; phylum Pseudomonadota; class Gammaproteobacteria; order Enterobacterales; family Enterobacteriaceae; genus Kluyvera; species Kluyvera genomosp. 2. The sequence continues at coordinate 18,593 of NZ_JAPKIA010000007.1, read as the reverse complement.
CCAGGGCGCACTGGTGGGGATTGCCCTGGTCCTGTCCGCGGTATTTATTCCGATGGCCTTTTTTGGCGGCAGCACGGGCGTCATTTATCGCCAGTTCTCCATCACTATCGTTTCGGCGATGGTGCTGTCAGTGCTGGTTGCACTCACGCTGACGCCCGCACTTTGCGCCACCATCCTGAAACCGGTCAAACCTGGTGAACATGCTAAAGATCGTGGGCTGTTTGGCTCGTTCAACCGCCGCTTCGATGCCAGCAGCTCACACTACTCGCGTGCCGTTGCCCGTATGCTGAACGGTACCGGGCGCTATTTGATCGTCTACGGCGTGATCGTGCTCGGTATGGCCTGGCTGTTTGCCCGTCTGCCGACCGCGTTTCTGCCGTCAGAAGATCAGGGCGTCCTGGCGACGCAGGCGGTTCTGCCTGCTGGCGCCACGCAGGAACGTTCGCAGCAGATTCTGGACAACATTAACGACTGGTATCTGAGTGATGAGAAACACAACGTTGCCAACGTGCTCACCGTCAACGGCTTTGGTTTTGCCGGGCGCGGGCAAAATATTGGTATCGCTTTTATCGGCCTGAAAGACTGGTCTGAGCGTGACGGTAGCGAAAACAGCGTTGATGCCATCGCCGCCCGGGCTAACCAGGCGTTTTCGAAGCTGATCGATGCACAGATTGCCGCATTCAACCTGCCGCCTATCATCGCGCTGGGCAACGCCACCGGCTTTGATTTTGAGTTGATCGATCAGGCGGGTCTGGGGCATGAAAAGCTGATGGAAGCGCGTAACACTCTGCTACAGATGGCGCAGCAGCACCCAGACGTGCTGATGGCCGTGCGGCCAAACGGCATGGAAGATACGCCGCAGTATCGGGTCAATATCGATCAACATAAGGCGTCCGCGCTGGGGGTTTCGCTGGATGATATCAACACCACGCTCAGCACCGCCTGGGCAGGCAGCTACGTCAATGACTTTATGGACAGAGGCAGGGTTAAAAAAGTCTATGTCATGAGCGATGCGGCATGGCGCATGATGCCTGACGATCTCAATAACTGGTACGTTCGCGCCGGTAACGGCAAGATGGTGCCCTTCGCAAGCTTTGCTGACGCACAGTGGATTTACGGTTCTCCGCGCCTTGAGCGGTATAACGGCCTTTCTTCGCTGGAAATTCTCGGGCAACCCGCGCCGGGTCGAAGTTCAGGCGAAGCGATGGCGTTGATGGAGCAACTGGCTTCGCAGTTACCAAAAGGGATTGGCCACGACTGGACCGGGATGTCGTATCAGGAACGCCTGAGCGGCCAGCAGGCTCCGGCGCTTTATGCCCTGTCGTTGATTATCGTTTTCCTGTGCCTGGCAGCACTGTATGAAAGCTGGTCCATTCCGTTCGCCGTGATGCTGGTAGTACCGCTTGGCGTCGTCGGTGCGCTGCTCGCGACAACCTTGCGTGGCCTCAATAACGACGTCTATTTCGTGGTCGGCCTGCTGACGACCATCGGTTTATCGGCGAAGAATGCGATTCTGATCGTTGAATTTGCCAACGACATGATGGTGAAGGAAGGCAAAGGTTTAATTGAAGCGACGCTTGAGGCGGCACATAGGCGTCTGCGCCCGATATTAATGACCTCGCTAGCCTTTATTCTCGGGGTTCTGCCGCTGGCATTAAGCCGTGGTGCGGGTTCTGGCGCCCAGAATGCCGTCGGCACTGGCGTAATTGGTGGGATGGTCGCGGCAACGCTGCTGGCTATCTACTTTGTGCCCGTGTTCTTTGTCGTGGTACGCCGACGCTTTACCGGCAAGCGTGTCACTGATGACGAGGATGATGAGTAATTAAACCCACCGGAGCGCCTGCTCCGGTGATTTTTTTACGCGCTATAACGTAAGGCATCAATCATCAACGCAAAGGCAGGTGGATGCTGCTTTCGGCTGGGATAGTAAAGGTAATAGCCGGGAAATACGGGACTCCACTCCTGCAATACCTCAATCAATGCCCCCGATTCAATCTGCGGCTGAATCACATCTTCAGGAACGAACGAAAGGCCGAAGCCGTCTTCGGCCGCATCGATTCTTTCCGAGAGATGATTAAAGGTAAGCTGGCCATCTACCTTCACCTGAAGCGGTTTTCCGTCCTTTTCAAACTCCCACTGATATAAACCACCCAGCGTCGGAAGACGCATATTAATACAACGATGACGCTGAAGATCGTGTGGGGTATCAGGAATGCCATAGCGGGTAAAATAGTCGGGCGAACCCACCACAACCAGCCGCAGGTCTGGCCCGATGCGCACCGCGACCATATCTTTATCAAGACTTTCGCCCAGACGAACGCCTGCATCAAATCGCCCTTCAACGATATTCACAAAGCCATTATCCACCACCAGTTCAACATTAATCTCGGGATACTCGCGCAGGAACGGTTTAAGTTTCGGCCACACCAGACTTTTCGCCGCATGCTCTCCGGCAGAGATACGGATATTCCCGGCGGCTATGCCATTAAGCTGCACCAGTTGCTCCAGCTCTGTCAGCCGAGGCTCCAGACAGGCGATGATCCTCTCCCCCGCGTCCGTGGGCGCCACGCTGCGCGTGGTGCGGGTCAGCAGACGGATATTAAGCCTGGCCTCCAGCGCCTTCATGGCATGGCTCAGGGCTGACTGGGAAACACCAAGTTTAGCCGCCGCTCGGGTAAAACTTCGCTCCCGCGCCACGGCCAGAAAGAGCTGAAGTTCATTAAAATTTTCTTTAAGCACGCGTAACCCCTGGGTGTTTTAGCTAAAAAATTAATCATGAGAAGGGTTCATAGACGCAATCATTTTAGCCCCGTTACTCTCAATAATCACAGTTGATACACTTATCATAGTGAAATTTTCCGATTAGAAAAAAGGTTCATAATGAAAGTCTTAATTGTCGGTGCGACCGGCAGCATTGGTCGTCATGTTGTAGAAATGTCGATAAAAATGGGTCATCAACCGAAAGCACTGGTCCGTTCCCCACAAAAAAGCAAATTGCTGCCACAGGGGGTCGAGATTGTTAATGGCGATGTCTCTGTCCCGGAAACATTGACCGGTATTGGTGATGATATTGATGCCGTTATTTTCACCCTCGGATCCGATGGATTAGGGCGCATTGGCGCGCGGGCCATTGACTACGGCGGCGTCAGAAATATTCTGCAACGCCTAAAACATCGGCCAGTCAAAGTCGTGCTGATGACCGCTATCGGCGTGACAGAAAGAGAAGGTTCCTATAACCGTCAGACACAAGCGCATGACTGGAAGCGACGCGCAGAACGCCTGGTTCGCGCCAGCGGGCATCCTTATACCATCGTCAGGCCCGGTTGGTTTGATTACAACAAACCGAATGAACAAAAAATCGTTATGCTACAGGGCGACAGACGTCACTCAGGCACCCCGGCTGATGGCGTAATTTCCCGTAAACACATTGCCCGGGTACTGGTTTGCGCATTAACGGACGACGACGCTAAGAATAAAACGCTGGAACTGATTACCGAAAACGGGAAAGAGCAGCAGAGCCTTACCCCACTTTTTTCAGCCCTGCAACAGGACAGCGCAGATAAAAATGATGGTATTCACGATATAAACAATATGCCCCTGGACTCAGAGCCTGAGTGCGTTATTCGCGATCTTAGTACGCTGGCGCAATAAGGAACAACATAAAAGAGGCGGCATATTCTACCGCCCCTTTTCATCACACCGTCAGTGACGCCATATCAATCACGAATCGATATTTAACATCCCTCTTCAGCATCAGATTCAAATCCCCCACAAGCCACGTAGCGGCCATCATGTCGCGGGAAGAGTAAGCGGGTTTATTGCGGGCGTAATTCGCCATATTTGTAAGACGCCGTAGCGCCACCATCAATCAGCAGATCGCTGCCGGTGACGTAGGTACCATTAGGCCCAAACAGAAACTCTGCCAGCGCACCAATTTCATCCGGTGTGCCGCCCCGGCCTGCCGGCGATTTATCCAGCATATTGCGATAAAACGCACCGCGTTCCGCACTATTAAGTTCGTCATAGGCCAGCGGCGTAAAGATAATCCCGGCGCTGATGCAGTTAATTCTCGCTCCACGCTTGCCCCACTTCACCGCTTCAGACATCACGCGCAGCGCATTACAACGCTTGGAAATCTGATAGGCGTATAAGCTGTCTTCAATGTCTTTCACCAGCGGCAGCTCAAGCAGCTTTTCCGGCGGTAACGTGGCTAAGGCATCCGCCTGGGCCTGAGTCAACGCATCAACGGCTAAGCGATGGCTGGACTGCGAGCCAATCACCACGCAGGAGCCGCCATGCGCAATCACCTTGCCAAACTCCTCAAAAAGTACGGCGGTACCGTACAAATCAACCCGAAGAAGATCCTGTGCTTTGGCCTGTGAAGGTGAAAGCCCGGCCGTATGAATAACGCCTTTAATCTCACCTAAGGCACAGGCTGACTTCACCAGTGCCTGAACCGACTGCCGAGAACTGACATCGACCGTCGTCGTGCTTACCTCAAACCCCGCACGAGAAAGCGTATTTTCAGCCTGCTGGGCGTTCTCTGTTTTAATATCAGCCAGAAGAATATGTTTGCCGACGCTGACGCGTCGCGCAATGGCCTGGGCAATAGAGCCACTACCAATAACAACCATGACATCTTTCATTTTTATCTCTCTTTCATGATGCTAACTGAAGAAGCATAGCGGCTGGACAAGCGTTGGTTAAGGCTGCCAAAGAACATGCCCTTATGAACCTTGTTCATGAATAAACATCTTGAGTACAGAGATTTCTTTTTGGTTACCCGCACGACATTCGGCACGATTAATCCAAACGCTTCAGGACTCGGGCTGGAGAACCACCGACAACAACATTCGGTTCCACATCTTTAGTGACCACCGCGCCACCAGCAATAACGGCATTCTCACCTACAGTTACGCCGGGCAGAATAAGCGCCCGGGCACCGATCCATACATTACGTTTGATATGAATCGGTTTGCACAGCAGGGTAAAACGATCGTCGAAATCATGATTGGTGGTTGTCAGCGTAACCTGGGGGCCTATCTGGACATCATCTTCAATGACAATCCCACCAGCAGACATCATGGTGCAATTATGGTTAATGAATACATTTTTCCCGACCTGAACCTGGCGACCAAAATCGATATAGACAGGCGGTAAAATCTGGCTGGTACTCTCCATTTCCCGGCCAAAAAGTGCGGTAAATAACGGGTGCAAAGAACCGTCCAAAAATGCATATTCTGCCCGATTAATTGACGCATTAAGTGCCCATGACTGGCTCATATCCTGAATAGCTTCACGGTATTCTGGAGACCGCATGTTGACCGGTTCGCCTGCGGATAACTTCTGGTATAGCGCTGTATCTGACATCTTTTTTCCTGTTGCAATGAAGGATGATCTCGTTTCGATAGAGATATTATCCGTTTGCATTAACCACAAAACCATGAATTGTTTTTGCTTTCAGTATTCCATTTTTTGATACAATTGTGATATTCAAGGTACAGCAAAGGACATCTACAGATGTTAGATAAACTCGATGCATTAAAGATTTTCTGTACAGCGGCAGAAACATTGAAATTTCGAGAAACCGCGAATCGACTTGGGCTTGCGCCTCAGATGGTGACAAGGGCTATTGCTGAGCTTGAACAACAGCTGGGGGAAGTTCTGTTCCTGCGCAACACCCGGCAAATGACGTTAACCCCTTTCGGACAGCAACTGTGGCCAAAGGCCGAATTACTTCTTTCCGAAAGTGAGTCTTTGTTCGCGGGTGGGAAAAAACAAAACAGCCAGGATATGACCGGCCGCGTGCGCGTTACATTGCCGCCGCTGTTCGAAAATCAGGATATTGTGCGTCACCTGCTCCGTTCGCTTGAACCTTACCCTGACCTAACGATTGAATGGCTCCCTGCTGATGCGCATCTCAATATTATTGATGAGCAAATCGACATTGGGATTCGAATAGGTGCAATTCCGGATAATCGATTTATCGTAAAAACGATTCGACCCGTTGGCATCAGTATCGTTGCTGCACCCGATTTAGTTAAGCGGCTAGGAATGCCTGATTCTTTGAAAACATTGCAGTATGAATACCCCCTTAGCGCTTTAAGTAACAGTAACTCCGGCCGTGTATGGCCCTGGCAGTTTGCTGATGGCAATTCATTTTTTCCTGCAAAGCCCAAATTTATCGCCAGTGATATCGGCAGCGAACTGGCTGCCGCACTTGCAGGAAGAACCTGTAGCCAATTGCCGGATATCACCGTTCGCCCATATTTACAGCGCGGGGAACTGGTTAATATTTTCCCTGAGCTGAATTATTCCCCCTGGCAGCTATACATATTCCGGCCGCACCAGCCCTTGATTCCTATGCGTATTCGGGTTGTCTTTGATCATTTGACAAAAATCCTTCATGAACTGTTCAGAGAATAGAGGGCTTACTGACATTGTAAGCATCCCGGTAAAACGGCCCATTCACTTTTAGAGAGCTTCCGACATACCGATCGTGTTCCCTGAGGCGATCGCCATACGTAAAGCCCGATTCACTGAACTCCAGATCATCGTTGTCCTGAAGTCTGTTGAAGCCGGACGTACAGTCAAGAGTGTCTGCCGCGAAGCAGGGATTTCTGAAGTCTCGTACTCCAGCTGGAAAGTAAAGCACGGTGGGATGGAAGCCACGGAGATCAAAAAGATGATACGTCTACCAGGACCGAAAACGGCTCTGCTGGCTCTGTTCAGCATGAGCATAATAACCAGCAATAAAAGGGGGTATGCCAGAAAAGCGCCGAAAGATAAACCTCCAGCCGGAAAAATCTTCACCTCGTGCGTTAACGAAATTATCTGCCCCCCTCATCCAAATAAAAAACCTCTCCTGCAAAATTATTGATTTATCTTACTTAATCAAATACCCACAAAAAAGTCATTGCGCCTTAATAAAAAAACCTGCGCTGACAATTGGAAACTGAGCCGACAGTTTTATTACATTAGTGCACTAATTCCTGTTCGGCAAAAATCATTACCCGGACAAATCATGATTTAAATCAACTTCTCCCCTAAAAGCAGGATGTTTCTCCTGTGGTAATATTCTTATAAAAGTGCGAATAACCCTAATTTTATAGATAAAAAGCCTTCTTCACGCAGTCAAAAACATTTCATATTCCCATATCACACACAAACAATAACCAATTGATTTAATTAGAATAAATCTATAAATTACAATAAAAATTTAAATATACCGCGACGAAAATAATAAATCCATCTTATATATCCCAACCTTTTTAACTTTTAAAACCGATAGTTTTTACCTATCACCTACAAACCACCCATTTACTCAAACGATTAGAACAAATGTTACTCCCGTGTGAATATCAGCCGCAATGAGAATTATTCCACAGGAAGGATTAACAAAAAACTTTTAGAAAACGCACTTCCATTATTCCGACGTCAACAAATCAGTCTCTTGTATAAACAAAGTTATTTTATCCACAACGAATGGAGTCTTCACATCATGAAATTAAACCGCGCAATTCTTTCTATCGTGGTTTTCTCTGCTATCTCCTCAATGAATGCTTTTGCGTCCGACAATACCATTACATTTTTGGGTGAAGTTGCTGATGAAACCTGTTCCGTCACCGTTAACGGTGTTGCGGCATCGCCAACGGTATTATTACCGACAGTTTCAGCGTCATCCTTAACCAATGCTGCTGATACCGCCGGACAAACGACTTTTGACATTGGTGTTTCCGAATGTACCGGTTCATCTTCGGGTGTCACTATTTCTACCGTATTTGTGGGGAACAACGTGAGCAGCGGCACCGGCAACTTAATCAATACCGGTACAGCGGGCAACGTGGAAATTCAGGTACTGGATACCAGCGATGCAGCAATTGATTTCAGAAATAACTTTAACGGTGCCGGCGACTTAAGCCTGGCTGCTGATGAAACATCGGCCAGCGCGACCTATACCGCGCAGTACTACTCGACGGGTGGTGCGACAACCGGGACCGTGGAATCCTCAATGCAATATTCCGTTTCATATCAGTAATAAATATATGGTGAGAGTGTCTCTCACCATATTTATTATTCATCAGGAGTCATTATGAATTATTTCAGTCGTTCATTACGGACTGTTAGTGTAGCGGCCTTTCTGATGATGTCTGGTTATATATCCCAGGCAGCTGCCAGCGTCACCATGGTCGGTACACGCATTATTTACCACGCTGAGGAAAAATCTGTTGATGTGACGTTAAAAAATAAAGACCAATTTCCCTATGTTATCTCTACCTGGTTTGACGAGGGCGTTATGACGGATGGCCCAAGTAAATCAGTGCGCGTGCCATTTATTGTCACGCCACCCGCGTTCCGCATTCAGCCCAATAATGGCCAGGTTATTCGCATCGTATTTACCGGCAATAAAAAATTACCTCAGGATCGCGAGTCATTATTCTATTTTAATTTTTTACAGGTTCCACCCTCGAATAATCAAGGGGGAACCGCGACAACCAAACAGAACAGCCTGTTAGTGATGTTACGTAACCGGGTTAAGCTTTTTTACCGCCCCGCCGGGCTGGCTACCGACGCGAAAGACATGCTGGATAACCTTAAAGTCGCGGCCGCGCATCATAATAATAAAGCGGGCGTGGTCATCCGCAATGAACAACCCTACTACGTGACGATTACCGGGTTAAAGATTGCCGGAACGTCGAAAATCTATGCGCCTAAGAACGATATGATTGCCCCGTTCTCCAGTGAAATCTACGTCTTCCCTGGCGCTCGTCCTTCCGCAGTGAACAGCGTAGAAGTGACGCTGATTAACGATCAGGGAGCACGGATCAGTGAAAACTATCCGCTATAGCTTTCGGTGGCTGGTAAAACCACAGGGGCTTTCCCTTGTGGTGACCATGCTGTTACCGGCATCTGCGTGGGCGGAATATTACTTTGACCCCTCGCTATTACAGGGTTCTAGCGTTGGGCAGGACGTGGATATCAGCCGTTTTAACCAGGCGAGCGACGCTCTGGCGCCCGGGGATTATTTACTGGATATCTATGTCAACCAGCAGCTGATTCGCAACAAGGTGAAAATCAGCCTTAGCGCGCTACCGGCGCAGCCTGATACCATCGAACCTTGCCTGCCCGCAGAAATCGTCGATGCCAGCGCCATTCGGGTCAAGAAAACATCCGCAGAGCCATCAACCGGCTGTCTTTTCATTAGCCAGCTGGGGCCAAAAATAAACTGGAACATCGATACCAGCAAATTAAGACTGGATATGACGATCCCCCAGGCCGGGCTGTACCATAACCCCCGCGGCTATATTCCCGTATCGGAATGGGATGCGGGTGCCAGCGCGCTGTATTTACGTCATAACACCAACTTCTATCATACCGAAAATACCGCCAGCCATTTTCGGTATGATTATCTGTGGAGCAATATTAACGGCGGTATTAACGCCGGATTATGGCAACTCAACCACCAGGGGAATTTGCGCTACTCGGACAACTCGCTTGCCGGTGCGAGCTATAAATACAATAGCGTCAGAACCTGGGTACAACGCCCGCTGCCTATTATTGATAGCGTCGTCTCGTTTGGCGATAACTACACCAACAGTAGCCTCTTCGGTAGCCTGTCATTCAACGGTATTAAATTAAGCACCGACCAGCGGATGTGGCCGCAGGGGAAACGCGGCTATGCGCCTGAAGTCCGCGGTATTGCCGCCACTACCGCGCGAGTCCGGGTCAGCCAGCAGGATAAAGTGATTTATGAAACCACGGTGCCACCTGGAGCCTTCGTCATTAATGACCTGTATAACACCAAAAGTCAGGGCGATCTTAAGGTTGATGTCATTGAGGCCAATGGTCAGGTGTCGACCTTTACCGTGCCTTATTCAGCCGTTCCTGACTCTGTTCGTCCTGGTAGCTGGAACTATGAACTGGCGATGGGCCATGTCCGCAGCTATTACAGCGTGGAAAATAAATTCTTAGAAGGCGTCCTTCAGCGCGGGGTCAATAACTACCTGACTGCCAACATCGGTATGCGCGTCGCTGAAAACTACACCGCCGGACTGCTGGGCGGCGTTATTGCCACCCCCGTCGGCGCGTTTGGCTTGAACAGCGTGTATTCCCAGGCCAAAGCGGAAAACAATAAAGATGAACACGGTTGGCGCATTGAAGCCAGCTACAGTAAAACCTTTACCACCGGAACCAATCTGGTATTGGCGGCATATCGTTATTCAACCAGTGGATACCGCGATTTACAGGATGTGCTTGGCGTTCGGCGTCAGGAAAAAAGCGGCGTCAGCTATTATTCAGACACCCTCCAGCAGCGTAATAATCTGTCGGCGACCATTGGTCAGCCGTTGGGAGATTGGGGAATGCTGAATCTGACCGGGAGTACTGCCGATTATTATAATAACAACTCACGCATCACCCAATTGCAGATGGGTTACAGCACCAGCTGGCGCAATATCAACATTAACCTGAACGTCGCCCGCCAGCGGAACGTCTACTCCAGCAGCTATTACACCAGCGTCAACGACCGCGACTTCAATACCGACAACAAACGCAAATATACCGAAAATACCCTCTCGCTTGGCTTCTCAATTCCGCTGGATTTCGGCAACAGCCGCTCGCAGCTGACGTTTGATATGAACAAAAGCAATAATAACCGCTCAGCAACAACCGGCCTGAGCGGGACCTTCGGCGAAAACAACAGCACCAGCTATTCCATGTATGCCGGGATGAGTGATGAGGATCAGGGCGGAAACACGACTATCCTCGGCGGTAATATTGAACGACGCACGTCACTCGGTTCATTACGCGGCTCGGTTTCCAAAGGCCAGGACTACCGCCAGTTTGGACTTGGCTCCTCCGGCACGCTGGTTTTCCACAGCGGAGGCGTCACCGCAGGGCCGTACACCAGCGATACCTTTGCGCTTATAGAAGCACCAGGGGCGCAGGGCGCAACGATCAGAAATGGTCAGGGGGCGGTGGTGGATCGCTTTGGCTATGCGCTATTACCGTCACTCACCCCCTATCGTTACAACAATGTCAGTCTTGATGTACAGAATATGAATGACGATGTCGAGCTACAGGGAGGCAGCATGCGCGTTGTGCCTTACGCAGGGGCTATCTCGCGGGTGAAATTTGACACCATTAGCGGCAAAGCAGTGCTTATCAATACCTTGCTCCCCGGCGGCGGCCAGCCGCCAATGGGAGCAGAGGTCACTAACAACAGTGGATCTTCGGTGGGGATTGTGGGCCAGGGTGGGCAGATATACGCCCGCCTGGCCGCTGAGTCTGGTTCGCTGTACGTGATGTGGGGGAAAAAGAACAGCCAGCGCTGTAGGGTTGATTACCGCTTACCGTCCCGGAGCGGAGAAAGCCTTTACCAATTAGACCTGCCCTGTCATCAGGAGTAAACGATAATGAAGCTCAAATTTTATCTATGCGGTTTACTGCTGGCGGGCGTATTGCCGACTATTGGACACGCAACCTGTATAAGCGTCACCGCAACCTCCAGCTTATCGGCCACGGCCATTCAGGCGGGCTATACGGCGGCGTCATGGATAGGCACAACGGACGACCAGGTTCAGGGCAGCCTCGGATTGCCCGGCGTCATTACCCTAAGCAGCGGCTCCGGTTTTCAGACCGAAGGGACATTATTAGCCAGCTCTTCTGCAACCTTTGTCCCCAGCGGGCGTACCGGCGGTTATTCAGCATCGCAGGTCTTGTTCCGCTGCGACGTCGCCGATCTCGGTTCGCTTTACGAATATTATGCGACCAACGGTGATGATGCCTACGGCGGAATGTACGCGGTCAGCAGCATAGACGGCGCCTATTACACCTACGTGCGCAACGTCGCAGTCAGGCTGACGAATCTGAAAACTGGCGAGTACTATACCCGTTTATGGAAACGCCGGGAAATTACCGCCAGCGACGTATTCAATGACGGAACCTACATCTATGTTCCCGCCAGCGCCTTCAGCGATGTGTATGTCGAGCTATTCAAGGTGGATAGCACCACCTATGGTCTGAATACCAGCGCATCTTATTCTTATGACTATGCAGGCCCGGCCGGTTACATCGCTTTTCAGGGAGGAGGCTTCAGCCCTGCCCTGGTCGTAGGTGCAGATAGCATGTACAACTATAGCGGCTGGTATGCCCAGTGGGCCGGCGGATGGAGCCTGACCCGACAATCAAGATTCGTCCGGGGTGCGGCATGCCGTATTAGCGACTATCCCGCACAGGTTTATCTGCCGACCATCACGGTTGCCGAACTGAATTCCGGCAGCACCAGTCAGTCGCCCTTCACTATCAATGTGGAGTGTGAGTCGGGCGCCAAATCGGGTACTGCGCAATCCACCGCCTCCTCTGCCAATGTGGCTATGGGTTTTTTGGTGAACAACGCCACGGCGGCCAGCGCGGCGACCAAACTGGGTCTGACGACCAGTTCCGGGGCTTATACCTGGCTACTGGATAATAACTATGGCCAGAGCGGCGTCGCCTCCGGAGTGGGCATTCGTATTTACAGCGATAACCTGGGTAGTGCCCCCTTAAATCTGCTACCCAATAAAGTCTCAACGGCAACCGGGAACAGCGGAGGATGGTATGCCTATCAGGACCTGACGACGCTGACTTCGAGCGGTTCAGTAGATACCTATACCGGTAATTTTACCGCCTCCCTGGAGGCCATTACCGGGCAAACTGTGACATCAGGAACCGTGTATGCGCAATTGCAGGTTTTGGTCAGTTTTCAGTGATTTTGTTCGCTTTTTCGCACCCGCAGCGCTATTTTTCGTCTCACTGTCATCTCTGGCGGTAGTGAATTTAGAAGTCACGCGGGTGGTGTTTAATGGCGACGATCGTACGCTGTCTTTAACGCTGGCGAATTCCGACCTGCAGCCCACGCTGGTACAGGTCTGGACGGATAACGGCGACCCGCTGCTTGCGCCAGATAAAGTCATTACCCCAATGGTGGCGATTCCGCCGGTGTTCAGCATGGCCCCCGGCGAGATGCGCTCTATCAAACTGCTGCTGACATCCCGACAGGCGTTGTCGAGCAATAAGGAATCCCTGCTGTGGCTGAATATTTTTCAAATTCCGCCGCAAACCCAGCAGGATCGGCAGGCACCGCAAAAAGTGCTGCTGCCCATGAGGATCAGGTTGAAGGTCTTTATTCGCCCTCAGGGCATCAATGCTCCGATAGAAAGCGATGGCCACAAACTCAGCTTCACGCTACAACAGGATGAGCCGCCAAAACTCATCGTCCATAATCCAACGCCATGGCATATGACACTGTCGGATATTACCTGCGGCCATTATACGGCTGAAACCAGCATGGTGCCCCCGCAGTCCAGCCAGCCAATTATGCTAAACGGCAGCAAAGGCACATGTAAAACATTGCAATATAACTTGATTAACGACTCAGGAAATCGCTGGCAATATTCGATTAATCTGTAGTGATTAGCTCAAAGTTGTAATATTTCAACTATGAGGTCGATAGTTTAAACATCCCCATAAATCCCTGCTTCGCGGCAGACATTCTTAACGCTGCGTGCGGCTTCAACAGACTTCAGGACAGCGATGATCTGGTGCCCAGTGAATCGGGCTTTATGCATGGCGATCGCCTCAGGGGGCACAATCAGTATGTCGGAAGATCTCTAAGAGTGAATGGGGCGTTTTAGCGGGATGCTTACAGCGGGATTCAGCACCGACACACCGGTCACGGTCAGCGTGGAGCCGGGAAGACTGGTGATCGAGCCGGTTAAGGGCTGATGGCTAAAAAGACGATCCCGGCGCTGAGGCCGGGATCATATTGCTATTTCAATATGTTATACCTTAACTCTATATTGATTGATTGCAAAACATCCGATACTTTCTCCAGGAAAGACATGGCTTGCTCTGGAAGACTATATTTGAAGTAAATTTCTATAATCTTTAGTGTTGTACTACATGATTCCGGGAAGGCCTCGTATATTTCTCCACTTTCAATAAAACTGATATAAGTATTTATTTTTTTCTTGGAGTTTATACAAATGGTCTTCAATGGGAAGATCCCAAGTTAAATGATCCGAGATAGCCAGACTAACTGTGTTAGGGCTGCCGTTCGGTATACCAATAGAGTCAATTTTGTTCGCGTCTTCTACTGACATATTTACCCCTTCGTACTCTTATCTGGTCTGATAATGTCAATTTTTGTCGGTGGTATCAAAGTCCCTCCTTCAAATCCGGCTTTTCCAGCACCTGTTATAATTGCTCCACTTTTTTCTACTTCAGGAAAACCAATTTTCAATATATCTTTTCTTAATTCATTATCAATATCTGAAGTGTTTATTTTATTTATAATCATCTTAGCCTGTTCAAAACAATCCATATGACCTTTTAGATCCTCTACTTTTACTGTTGCCAGAGCTGCAATGAGTTCACCATCGTAATATTCTCCTCCCAATGGTTCTTCCTCCAATACTTGTAATACTCTTGGCATTAGCTGGTCGATAAAGAGACCTTGACGAATAGCACGACAAAGATCTTCTACGGACAGCTCTTCTATTGGTATATCAATGACACGTTCAAACCATTGTTCAAGCGATGACTTCTGAACAGAATCAGGTTTTAAATTTATTATTCCTATCAACTTACGGAAAGTAATCATATCCTATGTCCTTTCAAGGCTGATTCAATTTTATTGATAGCATCTGTTGCACGACCATATGCCACTTGAGCTTCAGGATTATTAACATTTTTCAATGTGTCTGCATGATTCCTTAAGCCCCTGAGGGTATTTTGCATTTCCTGCATGTGATCCCAATATCCACCGCTTTCCTTAGGTAACAACAGGCCCTTTGGAGAATGGCCAGCTTCTCGTCCCGTTCGGCCAACTGACGTTTGAGGCGTGCGATTTCGGCAGCCTGTTCACTTTCGCGCTCAGAGGACGTTGCCTGGTGTTGTTGTTTGCTGCGCCAGGTATAGAGCTGAGATTCATACAGACTGAGTTCACGGGCAGCAGCTACTACGCCAATGCGTTCAGCCAGTTTAAGGGCTTCCTGGCGGAACTCGGGAGTGCGCTGCTTACGCGGTTTTTTACTGACGGTTACTGATTTTGTCATGTGAGCTACCTCTGGTTAAGAGTTTACTCACTTAGTCCCGTGTCCACTATTGGCGGGTAGGATCACTTCGTCCAGGCCGGGCTGTTTATATCAATGTTCGCAAGATCCTGACTATTCCACTGTCGGACATAAGCTTTGGCTTCATCACTGGTCATCACGTCCGCGCCAATGCCACCAAGCCTGTTTGGACGATCTGCCATATCAGAACCACCCTGAGCAACTTCTTTATCCCAGACCAGAGCTCCAACCGGCTCGTCTTTCAGCTTCTTATCGCTTTTCGCACTTTGCTTATCGCTAACCTGTTTCCATTTATCGATCACCGCTTGGCAGTCACCGTCAGATTTCCGGCGAGCCGACAGTTCTTTATCAAAGGTCAGTGCTTGAGTACTGCTCAGATAGTTATTCTCAACAACAGTTACTTACGAAAATGTCTTCGTATTTGCATATAGAATAACAACCAAATTCCAGCACCAATCCAAATTCCGACGATAGCACCTATGCATCCATATTTTATATATATTACTAAAGCAACAGGGTTTCGCGTGATAAGCCAGATAGTTACGACCATTCCAACTGAGCAAATAACAGCAAAAATGAGCATCAGCTTAATAAGCTCTAATAGAGGATGTTTCACTTATCACCTCCATTAAATTCTTGCTGCACTACACTACTCGCACCTTCTGACATGAACGAACCAACGGCCCCGCCAGCAATTCCTGGAACAGAGCTCATTTCACTACCTTTTAGTAAATATCCGGAATCAAAAGACGATTCAGAGTATTTTAAGGCATTTTTGCTGACATCCATTCCCAGCTGATTTTTGATGTACTGAGATTCAAATTTATTGGTGACGGCTGTACCTGTGCTATAACCCATCCCGGTACCAGCCATGCTCCCCACTACAGATGCGGTACTGTCCTGGCCCTCAATCTGACTGCTCATGTAAGCACTACCGGCTCCCAACAACTGGTTAGCGTAATATCCTTTCCCGGCAGTACCTATTCCGGTTAAGCCTGACATCATAAAGTTGAGATAATCAAACTTGTCCCCTGTATTACCAGTTGCAACCTGGACTGCCCCATTAGCGCTATAGCTCAATCCGGCGCTGACAAACTTTTCCGTCAACGTGGCTGATGACGTTAACAACGAACCTGCTCCGGCAACCGTACCCCAGTAATTTTCTGGTTCTCCGAAGAAGGCCAGAGCTCTGTCACCCTGTGACGTATTGCTGTTCAAATAATCCATGTCGTAACTGTTACCTTCAATGACGTAGTCCTTCACATCCTGGTTTTCCAGCGAACCGTAGAGCCAGCCGGGTCGACCAGCTGCGCTGAGCCCGCCCTCTATGTTCCATTTATCTTCCCCGGACAGAGCAGTGAGAGGATCTGCCGCTACATCAATATGCAATTTCAGCCGATTATCAGCGCTAATTACAGCATATTTATTCTGGATGCTGCCACAATCATTCCCTGATTTACGATAGACTGTCATTTCTTTATCGAAGGCCTGGGCTTCATCCCAACTAAGGAAGTTATTCTCAACAACAACTCGATCCGACGCACATAGCTATGATGATAATATTTTTTACTTTATTTTAAGTTAGTTAACTATCATTCACACCAATTATACTTTCTCTCAGGGATTTTTTTCGCTGTTAAGCGTTTTGGGGGCCACAGATGCTACCGCCCGGTTAATCCTAGGATCCTCTGCAGGAGTATTACAATACGATAAAAGATTTCCACATTCGCTTCTGACTCATCTAATTACTCTTTTCTTAGGTATACCAGTAAACCATTTATATTATTTATCGGCTGTGGATAGTCAAGACGCTGAATCGTTGTATCAACAATAAAATTTTCATCAAAATCAGCAATAACTTCAGTTTCTATCACTGACACAAGCTCTTCATCATCATCACCAACTTGCCCCTCAAAATAAAAAAGCAAGCCGATGTTTTTACCAGATATTTTAGCCACAACTGCCCTGATATTAGGAGCCAAATTTCCCAGCAAAGTTCTTTGCACTGAAAGCCTCAAATACGAATTTAAATCAGCTAAACCCATTACATCCCCCTCAATTACTCTGACGGTCTTGCTGTAACAATGAATTAGACGATACAGTAAGAATACTTTTATTTAAGTTTGCTTCTGATGCGACTTTATACTCATTAGTACCCACTATGTGTTTGTTTTGCTGTCCTTTATTAATCGATAACTTAGCAATCCCACCACTACCTTTCTGTGGTTCGCCATTCTCATCAAGAACTTTGGCAGTTCTATTAAATAAAGGATTAATGCCAATAATGTTGGCAGGTCGCAGGCCCAGTCGCTTTTCATTTTCCTTAATCAGCGTATTATTCTCAACTACTGCACTATATTTTTAATATCCATTTGTATAAAAATGCAAAACAAAAAATGCAACGTATGATAGTCGTGACAGCCATAAAACCACAAAGCGAGGTTTCAAGCCTCCTCCCCAGAGAAGCTCTCTAAAAAAAATTATCTTTTTCCCATTACCATAACTAACTTCAGAAAAAAAACGTCCATGAACAAACAAAAGAATAGCAGCAAAAATCCCCAGGAAATTTATATAGAGACTTTCAATGCTATGGTTCTTAACATAGTCTTGTGCAAGACCCGTAAGTAAAACAAGAAGTAATGATACGCTGGGAACATCAGCTTTCCACCCTGAGCCAAATAGCATGTAATCGAAGAATAAAAACGAATCACGACCAACTTTAGCCCCTCCTAATTCGTTATATATAAAAAACACAAAAAAAATAATAAACACAAGCATGAAGAATATAGAAGAAAATAAAAACACATAAAAATAAAAATCATTTGAAGTCATGATGGTATAGCTCCTCCGTTGTATTCCCATTGACATCAACGCCACCAATTTTAGTCGCACTTATCCCCCAAGACGGCCCAACCCCAAATGAAAATCCTATCCCATCTTTGCTACCTGATAAACCCCATGATGTTGCGCCCGCCCCAGCGTTAATAGAGAAATCATTCTTCGGTGTGCCTATTATTCCGGGGAAATATGGCCCAAAAGATAGTCCTATGGTAGCTCCGGCATGAGCACCAACCCCATACACATCACCACCATTAACAGATACATGATTATCATCTGCACTGACGGAGTAAGTACGCCCATATGGCCCTATAGAAACATCACCACCAGCTTGTGCTGTGGGATGAACCTTGTATGTTGTACCCCATGACGGCCCCATATGCGAAGCCTCTATTGCATCAATGACCTCTTCTGCACTCTTTCCTTGCTGACTCGGATCAAATGCCAGAGAAGCATCCTGCTGTACGCGAGGCGGCACAAGCCCAGACATTGAGTTATTCTCAACCGCATTCTTCCCGGCGCTCGCCCCCGTTGCCGCCGCCGATGCGCTATCTCCCGCCAGCCCGCCGGCAATGCCCGCTGATACGCTCGCCAGTGAGCTGATGGTCTGCTTTTGCGACTCCGTCAGGTCTGACATCTTCA